>JAQGHK010000453.1 GCA_028288875.1 Phycisphaerales bacterium
TATGTTGCGATAACAGATCCAGAGATCACGCTGTTGGCAATAGCGGCGTTCACAAATCTCTCGGTTTCTATATCAGCGGGCGGCGACGCTGAGTGCCTGAACTCGTGATCGCGTTTCATATCAATCAGCCGAGTGGCGGTGTAAGCCAATTCATCGTCATCGACAACCTTATGGTGAACGTTGCAGAGCAAAACTAGATTTTCGAAGGCCTGCCGCTCGACTCCTGACTGTTCCCGATCATGTCTTGCTGAGCCAGCTTTTTCTCCCTTGATGTGGCAAACTTCGCCAACAATTGAGCCAGTACTCGGGTCTACCAACGGCGTCACACATTTTGGAAATGCGCATCGGTTTCCCGAAAGGGCGAAAAGTCTTTTGATTGTCGGACGAGATGGTGCAGTTGGCGTCGTTTTGTCCATTGCAGGTTTTTTTGATGTCAGCAGTGGCCGCACTTCGTCTTAAGGCTCGAGGATCGATTATACCGCGGCAGGTGGCAAGGTTTAACGTCATAAACCCTCAGACCGCCATATTTCCCCGCCATACCGAAACACCACCCGCGGCACACAAAAGCAGAACGGCGGCGCGTCGCCGACAATCGCTTTGGCGGCGGTGGACTCGACGGTTCCTGTTAGCAATTCGCAGCTTTGCAGCGGGATGTTTAGTTGGATTTCCTGTCGCGTCACCCGGCCGTGCCAAGGCTGCACATTGAAGGCGCGGTCCTGGGGGACGCAGTAGGCGAGGGCGGCCTGGGCGGTGGGGAACACTTGTGGCCATGGGGCGGGCATGGGGGTTGCTGTGTCGGTGGCGGTGGGCGCGGGGTGGAGGGAGAGGCGGGCGTCGGGGGCCGTGCCGAGGCCGAGGCCTTGGCCGGGGCTGAGGGTGGTGGTCCAGTGGCCATCGGGTGTGGTCTGCATATCGGCGCGGAGCGGGACGTGCATGGCGACGCCTTCGCTGAGGTAGCGGGCGGCGAGGGAATAGGGGACGGCGGTGATGGCGGTGGTGAGAAAATAGACGCCATCCAGGCCGGTGAGCGGGTCGGTGACGTAGAGACGCCAGTTGGACTGGATCGGCGACGGCCACAAACGTCGCAGGGGGCCGAAGAGGCGCGGGCCGAAGTGGCCGTGGCGGTAGATCAGGAACGTGAACATCGCCCAGCGGCCATTGTCGCCGAGACGCTGCAGTTTCAACGGCGGGGGCACCAGGGCGGCGAGCGTGTCGGCCTCGACGAGATAGTTCACATAGATGACGTCGCGAATGTCGCTGGCCATCGATAGCGGCGGGACGTATTCGAACAGGCCGCGGACAAAGCGGCTGTTGGCGAGGTAGTTCGCGACGATGCCGTAGACGCCGGACCGCGGATACGTCCATTGCGCATGGCGGCCGTGGGGCGTGGTGGGGCGCGAGCGGCGCATCACCAATTCCCCGGCCGTCGCGATCCAGCCGAGCAGCAGGACGAACGCCAGTGCATTCAATCCGCCGGCCGCGGTCATGAGGAACGGCGTCCAACCGCTGACCGGCAGGAACAGCACCGTGACGGCCACCGCGAAGACGGACCAAGCGCCGATCGACAGCCATTTCAGCGGTTTCGACCACGTGCCGGCCTGATAGAAGCAGCGCGTCCAGCCGATCGCCGCGATCAGGTACAGCCCCGCGCCCCAGCCGCCGACGGCCTTGAACAGTTGGCCTTCGAGAACGCCATACCCGGCCAGCTCGCTGCGGGCGAGGGCGTCGGCCGCAGGCGTATTGGCGGCCAAGGCTTCGGCGGCGTAGTGCGGGCCGTTCACGCTCCAGAGGAATTGACCGATCTGATCGGGCAGCAGGGCGATCAGCGTGACGATCAAGGCGAACCACGCCGGCCGCCGGGGAATCCACGGCGTGCAGACGAGGGCGATCGAAAGATACAGATCGGAAGCGGCTGTGAGTTGCCAGCCGAGCCAGCCGGTGCGCCATAGCCATGGGTGTGTCGCGACGTACGTGGCTCGATCGGCAACAGTCGCGGCCGATCCGCCCGGGATGCCCGGCAGCAGGCAGGCGACCATGCCGAGCATCGCCACGACATGAATGACGAAGGTGAACAGGATCGCCCGTTCCAACATGCGGGCGGCGGCTGGGGGTTGCGTCGGCAGTTCGGGCACGGGCGAACTTTACCGTGCGCGGAGCGGTTCGGTGCTTTCTCAAATTTCAGAACAACAGATGCAGATTTAACCGCCAAGACGCCAAGAGCTCCAAGAAGAGAAGAAAGATTGGTTGAACGCAGAGACGCAGAGACGCAGAGAAGGATTTGAAGAACTGGGCGTCGGCCTCTTCGCCTTCTTTTGATCCTAGTGATCTCTGCGCCTCTGCGTTCATTTCTTCTTGGCGCTCTTGGCGTCTTGGGCGGTTAAACCTCTCAGGAATCGCGCGCGACAGCGTCGGCCTGGGGATTAATGCTCATGGCATTTGGGGCGGATCGTGGTTGAATGGTGGGGGTCAGACGTCTCGCATCCGCCGCCACGAGTTGTTGTCATGGACGATCGCGAACTTCAAGGTCATCTCCGGCTGATCACCATGCACCGCAAATTCGAAGAGACGCTGCGCACCATCACCGCGGCACCGATGGCCGACCGGCCGTTACTGTTCGCGCGGCTGCAATCGCTCAAGACGCAGATGACGCAGCTTGAGGTCATCTCGGCCGCGCAAGATTGCGCGGGCGGGCCTGTCGCCTGCTAGCCGTCGCGCGCTCTGCCGCGATCTTCTAAATGATCTGCTTCGTCGGCCGGATCTGCAGGAACGACACGTCGCAGCGCGGCGGCTGTTCCAGGCAGTACAGCACCGAGTGCGCCAACTCTTCGGCGCGCAGCAGTTTCTCTTTCGCCTCCGCATCGGCCTGTTTGTCTTGCGGAACTTTGCCTTCGGTCATATCCGACCCGACCAGGCCGGGCTCGATCAGGGTGACGCGGATGCCGTCCTCGTTCAATTGCTTGGCCAATGAATCGGTGAAGCCGCGGACGGCGGACTTGGTGGCGACGTAGACGTCGCTGCCGGGGTCGAGCGCTTTGGCGCTCATGGAGCCGACGTTGATCAGGTGGCCGTTCTTCTGTTTGCGGAACCGCTCCGCCGCGGCCCGGCTGCAGAGCATGTAGCCGATCAGGTTCGTCTGAATCACCTGCTGCCATTGATCGAATTCGCTGTCGAGAATGCTGTCGGCGGCCAGGCCGGCGTTGTTGATCACGGCGTCCACCTTCCCCAGGTCGCGATCGGCGGCCTGGAAAAGCTGCTTTACGTCGTCGGGCTTGCCGGTGTCGGCGACTTTGCCGTAGATCGCGCCGCCGCCGACGCGCTTGATGGCGGCGACCGCGTCGCTCAGTTCCTTCTCATGTCGGCCGCAGATCAGCACGTTCGCGCCGCGGGCGACCAGCAGCATGGCGATCGCCCGGCCGATTCCGGTGGTGCCGCCCGTCACGACGATGCCCCGGCCGGCGACCGGCTGCGGTTCATCACGGAACAGTTCTTTGAAGGCGGCTTCGTTAACGGGCTTTGATTCGTTGGGCATGGCTCACTCCTTTGAGAAATCAAACGGTGTCAACACGGATCTACCAGCGCAGCGTGACGCGGCCGCCGCCGGGAACGATGAATGCATTGCCTTTTAAATCGCAGGCCGCGGGCCGATCGCCGGTGGTGAGCTCGGCGCGCACCGCGGTGGGCACGGGCTGGCCGTCGCGCAGGAGCAGGCGGCAGGTGCAGCGGTAGTCGGCATCGCCCCAGACGCGGAACGTCAACTGCCGGCCGCCCTCTTTTTTAACATCACGAAGCGGGTACTCGCAGAACAGTTCGAAGGGCGCATCGCCGACGCGGTGGTGCGAGCGCGAGAGCAGTGTCATGGCCATGCCGCTGCCGTACACCTCCTGTCCGACGGTGCCCGGCGCTTCGCGGCTGGCGTACAGGTCTTCCAGCGGGATGGCCAGGCTGCGGTCGATATGGCCGTTGCGGACTTCGGTCGCCAGGATCTCCGGCGGCAGGGTGGAGGGGTAAAAATACCACGCACGGTCGAGCGCATGCCGGCAATACTCGGTCATCAGCACGAGAGACGAACGCGGCAGATCATCACCGGCCACATCGAGCGCTTCATGGAATGCCGCGTAGGCTTCGAATTCTTCGTACGCCGCCATGTACGGGCCGTCATGCAGGCAGGTGACGCCCATGAACGTGCGGTAGTGTTTAGCCGCGCCAAGTTCGCACTCCCACAGGTTCACGTTGTGCATGAAGCTGGCAAAAAACAGGTCGGCCTGTTCAAGGAAGAAGCGGTCGCCGGTCTGTTTGAACAGCCGCAGGCATGCCACCATGCCCCAGGCCACATTGTTAAACTGATAGCCGACGGTGAAGCCCAGATCGGCGATGGCCCGCACGGCCTTGGCGGCCTCGTCCACGTAAGTGGCATCGCCGGTGAGATCGAATGCCTGAAGCATGACATAGGCATACAACCCGCCGACATCGGTCTGGCCGCCTTCGCCGGGCTTGCGATTTTCGGTCAGGACTTCGAGCGTTTTCAGATCGAACATCACCGGCCAGAGGTATTCAAAGTGCCGGGCGACGCGCACGGCGAACGGGACCGATTTGAGGAATAGCTGCTTGGCCTCTTCGTCGCCCGCCAAGGCCAGGCGGGCGAGATTCATCAGGGGGTGATAGACGTACCAGCTATCGCTCTGATCGGCCTTCTTGTCCGGGCCGACCGTGGCCAAGTAGCGGCGCAGGATGCCGATTTTCGGATCGAAGAAATTCGGTACGGCCTCGCGCAATCGGGCCGTCAGCGGCAGGGGCTTTCCGGTGAAACGCTCGTATTCCCGCAGGCCGACTACGACAGACAACTGCACCATCGAATCGGGATATTCGCTCGAGGTGTACGGGTGCAGGTACAGGTAGCCCTGCTCTTCGACCGACAGCTTGGACGAATGCGTGAGATCGCGCACGGTGGCGGCGGCCATGGCGGGCCAGTCGCGGTACTCGACCTGCGGGGCGTCCAGATGCGGATAGACGGCGGCCACGCCATCGAGAAAACGGCGGGCGGACTGGCGATTGTCGGTCGGGACATCGGCCCAGAGACACAGAAACGCGTCACACAAACTCACCTCGCGACCCTTGGCCAGCGAATGCCGGTCCGACGGCGGCGGCAGGTAACCCATGCCCGGCCAATTACTCTCGACGATGCCGTCCGGAACGGTTTGCGTCTGCTCGCAATAATCGTTTAAGGCCGTGAGATTCTGCAGGTAGAGCGCCGTGCCCGCGCGGGGTTCGGTGATGCTGAAATACAGGCAACCCATGGCCGAGCCGCGCTGCGCGGCGTAAACAATGCCGCGGGTGGGGATTGGGTCACGATTGTGGTCCAGTGGATAAACGTTCCAGGGCTGCGGGGGCATCAGCAGATCGGCGGCGGGGGTCAGCCAGGTCTGCCAGCGGATCATCGGCGCCGTCCGGTTGACGATCGTCATCGTCGCGCGGAACTGGCCCATGGTGGTGCCGTTGACGTGGAGGGTGAGGGTGTCGTCGGTTTTTTCGACAGCGCCGATTTCAAGATCGCCATCGGGC
>JAQGHK010000468.1 GCA_028288875.1 Phycisphaerales bacterium
TACCGAAACCGGCAGACCACGTCGTACAGCTTCCCGTTCAGCCGCTTGGCCACCATGTGATCCTTGATCATCGCCAGGTTTACCGCGTCGCAGCTGAACTCCGCGTCCAGGTTGCTCTCCACGCCCCGGCCCATGCCTTCCATGATGACCAGATCCGCCCCGGCGGCGGCTTCGTTCAGTTCAGGCGAGACGCCGGCGAGGTCGATCAGCGGCTCGCCGGTGCCGGTGCTGACGATGTGGATCGGCAGGGCGGCCAGGGAAGGCTCGATTTCCAGCATCCTCGGCCACCAGGCGCGGACGTCGTGGATGGTCATGTCATTCAGCGTCGGCCGCTCGTTACAGGCCAACACGACGGCGGTGCCGCGCTTGGCGAGGTAGCGCATCATCGGCACGGCCCCCAGCATGAAATCGCTGCCGGCGTTGTCGACGAAGAACACCGCCTGCTTCCAACCCATCTCGGCCTTGGCGGCGAAGGCGTCGAACCCATCCACCAGCCACGGGCGGGAGGGCAGCTTTTTGCGGGTGTCGAAGAAATCGAGCTTGCCGTCGAGCAAGAGTTGCGCGCTGCCGGCCGCGCCCATGTCGAAAATGTTGCCGGCGAACACGCCCTCCAAGACCGCGCGGAACAACTCCGTCCCCTGCATCGCATCGTGCTGCTTACAGACCTTGGGCAACAGGGCGATGACGCTCTCATTTTCACGCAGCTTGAGGTCTTCGAAAGGATCGACAAATCCATGTTTGCGCAGCAACCGATCGCGCCAGACGTCGAGCGTCAGGATGGACATGATGTTGCCGCCGGGCAGGCCGGGTTCGATGGCCTGCGTCGCCGGATTGGCGTTGACGTGATCAAAGAACCCGTTGAAATCGGCGATGCAGGCGTCCATCCGCGTCCGGACGGGTGCGGTGTCCTCGCCGCGATCGACGGCCATCTGGAAACCGAGGTTTAGGATCGTCAGCAGGTGCTTTTTAAAGAACGTGATCCAGTAATCGCGGGCCTCGTGATCGGTCCGCATGTCCCAGCGGCAGGCGCGGTAGGTGGCGGGGTCTTTCAGCTTAACGAATGGAACGAGACGATCAGGCATCGGGCCGATCGTAATAAAGCCGCAGCGAATCGGCCATCCGGTCCCCTCTCCCTTGTACTCACGGGAGAGGGTTAGGGTGAGGGCCGACGACCAGAAAATTCAAAGTGCGCCTTCAGTTCAGTCGTCGGGCAGTCGCGCTATTCCGGCCTCTTACAACGACGAAGAAAGCCCTCACCCTACCCTCTCCCGGCAATACCGGGCGAGGGAATACGCGGCCAATCGATCCGGCCGAGCGCCGAAAGCACGCCGGGCGGCGGGTCGGGCGGGGTCCAGGGTTCGTCCGGCACGATCGCCAGCACCGGCACCCGGCCCAGCCGTTCGATCTCGGCGACGGCGGTTTCTTCGGCAACGGTTGGCGTGTCGGTCGGATAGCGATTCATCACCACGCCGGCCACCGTGATGCCGGCGTTGCGCAGGGCCTCGACCGACATCAGCGTGTGATTGATCGTGCCGAGCTTCGGCGTCGCCACCACCACGGCCGGCAGGCCGAGCGCGGCGATGAGGTCGCGGATGGTGTGCTCTTCGTCCAACGGCGTCAGCACGCCGCCCGCTCCTTCAACGATCCAGACGTCCACGATGCCGGCCAAGGCAATGCTTCGTGCGATGGCGGCGTAATCCACCGGCCGACCCGCGCGCCGGGAGGCCACGGATGGGGCCAACGGCTCGAGGTATCGATTCGGGCAGATCAGGTCGAGCGGCTGATCGGTATCGCTCGCCGCGGCCAGTAGTTCGGCATCTTCACTGATCAATCCCTCACGCGATTTCACACAGCCCGTGGCGACCGGCTTCAGCACGCCGACACGCCGGCCACTCTGCCGCAGGGATGCAGCGATCGCGGCGGCCACGTAGGTTTTGCCGACTTCGGTGTCCGTGGCCGTGATGAACAGGCCGGGCGTGGTGATGCGCGGGATGGGCAGCGGGGTGGCCATTCAGTCTTCCAACTCGCCGACTCGAACGCCACCCAGGCCCTTGGTGTTTGGCCGGCCGGTGATCGGCTCGCCGGAGGCTTCGGTCGGCAGGTAGTAGACGCCGTCTTTTTCCAGCTGATCGGCGTGGTCGAAGCGCGACAGCACGATCTGGCCAACCAACTCAGCGATGCCGCCTTCCACCTCGCGCCGGACGGCGCCATCGGGGGTGATCGTGATGTTTTTCGCGCCTACAGGGATCGCGATCGGCGGATACAGGCGATAGCCGTCAGCGTTCACCATCTCGCCGTTGGTCGACACGGCCATCTCGCCGCTGCGGGTGAACAGAAAGCCCCCGGCGGCGGTCTGGACGATGAAATAGCCGTCGCCGTCGATGGCGAGGTCCAAGGTGCGATCAGTGGCGTGGCGGGCGGCGGCCGAGGTTGCGACCGCACCGCCGTGGGCGGCGCAGCCAAACATCGGGGCCGTGATCAGAAGGAGAACCGGCAGCAGCAGTCGTCGCATCAGTAATCTCCCGCGATCTGTTCGTCGCCCCGCTCGGCCACGCCGGCATCCGGCGTAATCTTGTCCAGTTCGATCCGCAAGGCGCTAATCACCATGCGCCACTCTTCAGCCGTCGTGATCAGCGGCGGATTGATGACGATCGTATCACCGAGTGGCCGAACCAGGATGCCGCGGGCTCGCAATCGCTGGCAGACGGCCGCGCCGACGCGAAGCCTCGGGTCAAACGGCCGGGCGGTTTCGGGGTCGGCCACCAGTTCCACACCAACCATAAATCTGCATTGACGGATGTCACCGACGACGGGGCAATCCTTTAGCGTTGCGAGATCGAGGCTGAATGCACTGGCGGTTTCCCGCACGTGATTCAGCAAGTCGTTCTCAGCAAACAGATCAAGCGACGCCAACGCTGCCACGCATGCCAGCGGATTGCCCGTGTAGGTGTGGCCATGAAAAAACGTCTTGCCCTCCCATGGCTCGCCGAGGAAGGCATCGAAAATCTTCTGTGTCGTCAGTGTCGCCGCCAGCGGCAGGTAGCCGCCGGTGATGCCTTTACCGAGACAGAGCAGGTCGGGCGCCACTTCTTCCAGATCGCAAGCAAACATCGCCCCCGTCCGGCCGAAGCCGGTGGCCACCTCGTCGGCGATCAGCAGCACGTTGAACTCGTCTGCAAGCGCGCGAACGCCGGCCAGGTAGCCTTCGGGCTGCACGATCATCCCGGCCGCGCCCATGACCTTCGGTTCAATACAGATTGCTGCGATCGTGTTGGCGTGTTTTTCGAGGATCGCTCGCAGGCCCAGCAGCGCGTCATCGCAAACGCGCGCATGAAGGCCGGCACGGTATTCGATCGGTGCGGGCGCAAAATGCGTCTTAAACAACATCGGCCAATACGGCTTATGAAACGCCGTCGTCCGGCCGACGCTCATCGCGCCGACCGTATCCCCGTGATACGCCTCGGTCAGCCCCACAAACTCACACTTTTCCGGCCGGCCGAGGTTCCACCAATACTGGGCCGCCATCTTGAACGCGGCCTCGGTCGCCGTCGCGCCGCTGTCGCTAAAAAACACCTTTTTCAACCCCGACGGGGCGATCTGAACCAGCCGCTCTGCCAGTTTGGCGGCCGGCTCGTTGGTCAGGCCGAGCAGGGTGGTATGGCCGATTTTGGCCAGCTGATCGCGGATGGCGGCGTCGATTTTCGGCACCCGGTGCCCGTGCACGTTGCACCACAGCGAGGCCGTCCCGTCAAAGTATTTTCGGCCGTCCGAATCGAAAACGTACGCCCCTTCGCCGTGGGTGATGACCAGCGGATCGTCCGCCAGCCACAGTTTCATGTGCGTAAACGGGTGCCAGACGAACTGGCGATCAAGGGCTTGGATCTCGGCGGTGGTCATAACGGGCCCGGCGGGCCGCGCGACAATACCCGCCGCCGCACCCCAATTGAAGCACCGGACTAAGCATATGGAGCATCCGCGCGGTAGAATATCCCCATGGCCACCTCGGCAACGACGGACCCGACGCGCCTGATGATCGACGAGCAACTCGTCGGCCGCGGCATCCGCGACCAGCGCGTCCTCGACGCCATCGCCGCCGTTCCGCGTAATGCCTTCGTCCCCGCAGAAATCCGTTCCCGCGCGTTCGACGACTGCGCCCTCCCCATCGGCTACGGCCAGACCATCAGCCAGCCGTACATGGTCGCCCTGATGACCGAGGCCCTGAACACCAAAGCCACCGACCGCGTTCTGGAGATCGGCACCGGCAGCGGCTACCAGGCGGCCGTCCTCTCGAAGCTGGTGGCTGAGGTGTTTACGGTCGAGCGCGTTAAGCCGCTGCTGGACGGCGCGTTTGAAACCTTCGGCAAGCTGAATCTCAAGAACATTCACCTGAAGCACGCCGACGGCTCTATCGGCTGGGGCGATCAGGGACCGTTTGATCGCATCGTCGTTACCGCTGCCGCGCCGGACGTGCCGGCCATGCTCGTCGATCAATTGAAAGAGGGCGGCATCATCGTTGTTCCCACAGGCACGCGTGATCGCCAGCAGCTCATGAAGTTCACCAAGCAGAAGGGCGTGCTGACGCCGACCGCACTATGCGACTGCCGCTTCGTGCCGCTGCTCGGCGAGGCGGGGTGGACGGCGTGAGTGAGGTGGCGGGCGAAGAAGCAGCGTCAACTCCGCCATCGGCCTTGACCGGTTGGCCGGGCATCGGACCGGCGAAGGCGCAGGCACTCGCCAAGCTCGGCGTGCACACGCCGCACGATCTGCTGGAATACTTCCCCAGCCGCTACGAGCTGGAACTCAGCGAACGCCCGATCATCGAATTGATCGAAGGCCCGACCCAATCCGCCCGCGGCGAAGTGCTGGCCGTCGATTACATCCCCTCGCACGGCAAGGGCCGGTTTGAAGCCACGATTCAGGATGATTCCGGCAGCATGGGGGCGGTCTGGTTTAATGGCGCTTACCTTCGCCGCATCATCCATCCGGGCATGACGCTGCAGCTGAAAGGCAAAGTGCGATTCTTCCGCAATCTTCCGCAGATGACGAACCCGAAGCACCGGATCGTCGAAACCGAAACGCCGAAGATCGACGCGAGCCGCTTCAAGCCGATCTACCCCGCGTCGGCCAAGCTGAAGACCGATGCGATCGCGAAGATCGTCCGCGATTCGCTCGATTCGCTGCTGGAACTGGTTGAAGAATGGTTCGACGAGCCGCTGATCAAGCAGCGCGGCCTGATGCCGCGCCGCCGGGCGTATCAACTGATGCACGCCCCCAGCGGCGAGCGCGAGGCCGCCGCCGCCCGGCGACGCCTGGTGTACGACGAACTCATGCTCGTCCAACTCGGCTTCGGCCTCAGCCGGCGCTTGCGCGATGGCCGGGTGAGCGCGCCGGTGCTGCGACTGGATAAAACGCTCGACGAGCGCATCCGTGGCCGGTTTCCGTTCACGATGACGGATGCGCAGCTTCACGCCGCATACGAAATCAGCCGCGACCTGCGCAGCGGCCGGCCGATGAATCGGCTGCTGCAGGGTGACGTCGGCAGCGGCAAAACGATCGTCGCGCTCCACGCCATGCTGACGGCCGTCGCGAACAAACTGCAGGCCGCGCTGCTCGCGCCGACTGAGGTCCTGGCCGAGCAGCATTATCTTACGCTCAGCACGATGCTGGCCGGGTCAAACGTGAAGATCGAGCGCTTCACTGGCCGCAGCAAGCGGGCCGGCAAAGAGGCGCAGGGGAAGCTCGCGCGCGGCGAAATCCACATCGCCGTCGGCACGCAGGCGCTGATCCAAAGCGATATCGAATTCGCCAACCTCGGCCTGATCGTCATCGACGAACAGCACAAGCTCGGCGTGCAGCAGCGATCCAACCTGCGCGACAAAGGGTACGCGCCGCATTACCTCGTGATGACGGCCACGCCGATCCCGCGCACGCTGGCGCTGAGCTACTTCGCCGATTTCGACGTCAGCACGATCGAGCACCTCCCGCCCGGCCGCACGCCGATTCAGACGCGGTGGGTGCGATCGAACCTGATGAACGATGCGTACGATTTTGTCCGCCGGCAGGTGCAGGGCGGCCGGCAGGCGTATGTGGTGGTGCCACAGATCGATGCGAGTGACGACGGGGCAACGGCCAGCCTGATGGCCGTCGCCGAGCGCCTGCGCAACAGCAACCTCGCCGGCCTGCGCCTCGGCACGCTGCACGGCCGGATGCCCGCCGACGAACGCGACGCGGTGATGCTGGCCTTCCGCGACGGCCAGCTGGATGTGCTGGTGGCGACGACAGTGATCGAAGTCGGCATCGACGTGCCAAACAGCACGACCATCGTCATCGAAAGCGCCGACCGCTTCGGCCTCAGCCAGCTCCACCAGCTCCGCGGCCGCGTGGGCCGCGGGCAGCACGCGAGCCATTGCATCCTCGTCAGCGATGCCGAGACGCCCGACGCCGTCGCGCGCCTGGAAGCGATGGTCGAAACCAGCAGCGGTTTCGAGATCAGCGAAATGGACCTCCAACTCCGCGGCCCGGGCCAATTCTTCGGCACCGCCCAGCACGGCCTTCCGGAATTGAAGCTGGCGGATATCTCGCAGGAAATGGAACTGCTGAAGGTGGCCAGAGACGACGCGACACAAATCCTTGCCGACGATCCGGAACTGGAACGGCCCGTCTATGGCGCCCTGCGCAAAGCGCTCATCGACCGCTTCGGCGACACGATCCCGTTGGCACATGTCGGTTTGTTTTCATTGTTGGGGCGACGCATGCGTCGTCCGCCGCGGGTCAATTGGGATCACGGA
>JAQGHK010000493.1 GCA_028288875.1 Phycisphaerales bacterium
GGGCGACTGGGCCAACACCGTTGTCGATAAAAAGACGCACGGCATCGCCTACACGGCGCTCGGCTACAACACGGCGGACGGCTCGCCGTGGGTTTCGTATTACGACGCCTTCACGGCCAATCTCAAGGTGGCCCATTTCGCCAACCGCGATTGGAGCCCGCAGACAGTCGTTTCACGTGGCGCGACGGGCCTCTTCACATCGCTGTTCTTTGCCGACGCGGATCAGGCGAACGTGCTCTATTACGACAAGACGGCCAACGAACTTCGCTTGGCCGAAGAAGAAGGCGGCCAGTGGACCACCCAGTTGGTTCAATCCAGCGCCGGCCGGTTCGCCGCGAGCGTGATCGACCCGAAGAATCAGGTCTTGCGCTACACCTATTACAAGGCCGACAACCCTTACGTGCGGTTCGGCGAACGCAACATCTGATCGCCGAGCCCGGCCGGGATGGGCGTTTCCAGCGGCCGCTTCCATTGAAGGTGCAGCCGCCAGTGGGCGTCATCGCGCTTCGGGAAATCGGATCGATAGTGCGTGCCCCGCGATTCGGTTCGCGCGTACGCGGCGGCCGTCACCAGGAATGCGCCGGTCAGCATGTTCTGCAGTTCCCAGCCGGCCACCGCGGCCTCCGCACCGATCACGGGCAGAAACGCTTTGTCCATCACGTAGCGGCACCAGAACGCGATGATCTCGCGCGTCTCGGCCAGGCGTTCGCCGTCGCGCTCGATGCCGACGTTGCGCCACATCACGCTGCGCAGCGAGCTCTTCACGTCGGTGACGTCGAGTTCGGTCTTTTCGCTTTTGGCGATCTGATGTTCCAATTCGATCGGGAACGTCATCTTTTCCGCATGCGCGGCTTTGGCGGCGTCTTCACCGGCGCGAGCACCAAAGACGAGGCCTTCCAGCAGCGAATTGCTGGCCAGCCGGTTCGCCCCGTGCAGGCCGCTGCAACTGGCTTCGCCGATGGCGTACAGACCGGTCAAGCTGGTTCGGCCGGACTGGTCGGCATCGACGCCGCCGATCATGTAATGGGTGGCCGGGTGGATCGGGATGAGGTCTTTGGTGATGTCGATTTCGAACTCTTCACACAGCCGCGCGAGCTGTGGGAATCGCGCCCGGAATGGCTCGGCTGGCAGATGGCGGACGTCGAGGAACACATGCGTGAAGTGCGTCTTGCGGATCTGCTCCACAATCGCGCGGCTGACGACGTCGCGCGGTGCGAGCTCGGCCTGCGGGTGATAGTCGGGCATGAAGCGATGGCCGTCTTTATCGACGAGGTGAGCGCCTTCGCCGCGAACGGCTTCGGTGATCAGCGCACGACTGGAGCCGGCGACATACAGCGTCGTCGGGTGGAACTGCACCATCTCCATATCCTGCAGCGCCGCGCCGGCCCGGTACGCCATGGCGTGCCCGTCGGCCGTGGCGATCTTCGGGTTCGTCGATTCGCGATAAAGCTGGCCCGCCCCGCCGCTGGCGAGAATCGTGCGTTTCGCCCAGATCACCTGCACCTGCTGGCCGATCATCGCCAGCACGCCCACACAGCGGCCTTCGTGCGTAATCAGATCGATGGCGAACGTGTGCTCACTGACGCGAACGCTGTCGTACGACCGCACCTTGCGGATCAGCGTTTGCGCAAGCTCTTTGCCCGTGGCGTCGCCGTACGCGTGAAGGATGCGGGCATAACTGTGCCCACCCTCAAGGCCATAGGCCAACCCGTGCGGATTACCTTCTTTTTTGTCGAAGGTCGCGCCCCACTGGATGAGTTCCAGCACCCGCGGCGGCCCTTCTTCAACCACCAGCCGGACGGCCGATTCATCACACAGGCCGACGCCGACTTCTTCGGTATCGCGGATGTGCGCCTCGACCGAATCGAGCGGCTGCAACACCGCGGCGATGCCGCCTTGCGCCCACCACGTGTTGGACTGCTCGATCGTGTCCTTCGCCATCAGCAAAACGTCGGCCCCGCCCTCGGCCGCCGCGATCGCCGCGCGCAGGCCGGCGATGCCGCCGCCGATGACGAGCACGTCCGCGAACTGCTGCGGCAGCCGTGAGGCGCGAAATGGAATCAGGTACCGGCGTTGCGTCAGGCTTTCGAACATTAAGCGCTGTCCCGCGTGACGATCTTGTAGTCGTCGCGCTCGCCGACACCGCGGAGCGGGTAGTCCTTGCGCAGCGGGTAGCTGCCAAAGCCGTTCCACGTCATGATGCGACGCAGGTCCGGGTGGCCGGTGAAGATCAGGCCGAGCAGGTCGTAGACCTCGCGTTCCGGCCATTCCGCGCCGGCCCAGACGCTGGTGACGCTGGGGATCATCAGGCCAGGGTCGCCCTTGGTGGTGGCGTCTTCGTCCTTCAGGTTATCGGCATTCGGCGCGGTATCGCGCGTCGGGTCGAGGTAGACACGCAGCCACAGGCGGTTGTTGAACGTCGTGCTGGTCAGCCCGTAGTTGACCGCGAAACGACCACGGGCACCGGCGTAGCCGAGATAGTCCACGCCATTGAGCTCGGCCAGGAAATCGAACTTCGTGCGCGAGTCGTCGTGCAGGAATCGGCAGACTTCAAGGATCGATTCCCGCGGGACGACGAGCGTCACCATGTCACGAAAGGTCTGGGCGACGAATTTCACGTCGGGAAAGGCGGCCTTAAGCGGCTCGAACGCGGGATGGGTGGGCGTGGTGGCCATAGCTAAGCGGTTGATTCTCGGGACGGTCGATAGCAGCGTCAAGCGTGCCCTGCCTTTACGACGCTACGATTCCGACCGATCATCCGGCCAATGATCGAGATCGCCTACCTTCCGCCAGAGCCTATCGCCCAACAATCCGGCCGATTCATTGCTTCGGGCGTCATTCTTTTGCTGGTTGCGACCGTGTTCGGGTGTTTCACTGGGTTGATGCCGGTCGGCTACGCGATGCAGGTGAAGGCAAGCCAGATGGCAGCGGGGCCGAATTATCCGGTGACCTATTCGCCCGCCGGAGTGCCGACCAGCACCTCAACTCAGACCACGCTGCCGAGCAATGTTCACTTTACTAACCGTTACGCACCAGCGGTCATGCCCGTTTCGCAACTGATCGGCGCCATTGCACTTTATCTCACCCTTACCGTGGGCTGCGGCTGGCTTGGGATCGCCGCGTTCCTGAAGCGCCGTTACGTTCGGCCACTCGTGGTCGTTTTAAGCACCCAAGGGATCATACTTGGCGTCTTCACATGCGCCATGATGGCTGCAATGACTCCGCTGCTGTTCGAGCAGGCCAGCCTGAACCGGGGAGGCATGGGCGGTCCTGCCTTCATTGGTTTCATCGTTGGCTTCGTCGCCGTGCTCCTCTTCTTCGTCGCCCCGCCGGTGATTCTGCTGATCCTGATGAAGCCTGACTCCGTCCGGGCGGCAGCAGAACAGTTCGATCTGCGTCCGCGCTGGACGGACGGCCTACCGCTTCGTGTGCTAGGACTGATTCTGACGCTCGTGATGATCGCCGCTTCGGAGCTGTTCGTTCTCGCTCGTCCGCGCCTACCCATGTTTCTTGGCCTGCTGACGGGATTCCCGGTCGTGATCCTAATCCTTGGCCATCTCGCACTGATGTGCTGGGCAACCGCCAAGGTCTATCGCCGGGAAGACGCCGGGTGGCGGATCGGGTTCTGGGCCGTCGTCGTACCGGCCGCCCTGTTCCTAATTTCTTCCGTGACGCTGCCCTCCGAGCAGTACATCGAACTGATGAAAGACCAGCCGAATGCGCAGGAAATGATCCAAGGTCACGAACTGCTCTTTCGCAGCATCTGGACGGGCATCGCGGCGGCGTTCCTCGTGGGATTCGCCATCTACATGATCCGCGTGCGATCGCTGGTCACGCTGCCGGCGAATGAGCCGGCTACAGCGAACACGCAATGATCGGCTCGCCGTCGCTGCCCTGCAGCCAGCGCCGGCCATCCTTTTCGATGAGATCGATCGCCGATTGCGGGCCCCAGGTGCCGGGGGTATACGGTTCGGGCTTCTTGCCGCCCTTGTCCCACCCTTGCAGGACCAGGTCGATCACTTCC
>JAQGHK010000118.1 GCA_028288875.1 Phycisphaerales bacterium
TATGCCCAAGGCCTCCCGTCTGGCGCTGCGTCAGGCAATGGGGATAAGGCCTTACAGGATGAATAGCGGTTTGACCTTTTCTTCATGCAGCGGTAACGTCGCCCTACAGTTTGAAGTCGCCTCCGGCCGCTCAATTTAGGTGAACTTTGGCTGCAACCGTTGTCATCCCAGCACGCTACGGGTCTACCCGTTTCCCGAAGAAAATTCTGGCAGCCGAGAGTGGTCGTCCCCTCGTACAACACGTGGTAGATCAGGTCCGCCGGTGTGAGAATGTGCGGCGGATCCTCGTCGCTACAGACGACCAGCGCATTGTCGATGCCCTGCGACCATTCGAGACCGAGTGCGTGATGACGCGGGTCAGCCATCAGAGCGGCACGGACCGCATCGCCGAGGTGGCCGCCGACCTGGATGATGACGTGATTGTCAACGTTCAAGGCGACGAGCCGGAAATTGAGCCGAGTGTCGTTGACGGCCTGATCCGTCACATGGAAGTGACGCAAGACGACATGGCGACGGCCAGCACGCCGTTTAAATCGCTCGAAGACGTCGCGAATCCGAACATGGTGAAAGTCGTACGCACCCTGTCCGGGCACGCGCTGTATTTTTCGCGATCGATGGCGCCCTATGATCGCGATAAGGCGATCACCGACCCGGCCAAGTGGCATCTGCACCTTGGCATTTACGCCTATCGCCGCAAATTCCTGCTGGAATTCGCCGACTGGCATCCGACATTCTTAGAGACGACTGAACGCCTTGAACAACTCCGTGCCCTCGAGCACGGCCGGCGCATTTATGTCATGCCGGTCGCGAACGCGACGCACGGAATCGATACGCCTGAGCAGTACGACGAATTTTTGAAAAGGAGAGCTAGTAGCTAGCAGCTAGTGGCTAGTGGCTGAAGACGATCGCCTTGTCTTTAGCCGCCAGCCACCAGCCATTAGCCACCAGCTAAATTTTATGGCATCCACCGAAATGCTTGGCCGGCTCGGAAATTCGCAGGACGAATCCGAATTTTACACCCCCATGCCCGAAGGCTATCGCCGCGGGCACACCAAGTACGTGATCGTGCTCGGCACGGTCATGTCCGGGCTGGGGAAGGGCATTTTCTCGTCGTCGCTGGCCAAACTGCTGCAGGACAAGGGCCTGCGCGTCGCGCCGATCAAGATGGAGGGTTACCTCAACATCGACAGCGGCACCCTCAACCCGTACCGCCACGGCGAAGTGTTCGTCATGGACGACGGCCTTGAGACGGACATGGACCTCGGCACCTACGAGCGCCTGCTCGATCAGGACCTCAATGCCGCCCACTACACCACCAATGGCCAAATTCTCAGCGGCGTGCTGCGCAAAGAACGTGAAGGCGGCTACTTGGGTCGCGACGTTCAGGTCATTCCCCACGTCGTCGGTGAAGTGAAGCTGAAGCTCCGCGAGCTAGCCGTCAAAACCAACGCCGATGTTGTGTTCGTCGAAGTCGGCGGCACCGTCGGCGACTACGAAAACTCGTTCTATCTCGAAGCGTGTCGACAGCTTGCTTATGAGGAAGGCGAAGGCAGCAGCATGTTCGTCGCCCTGACGTACATCCTGGAGCCCGGCGCCCTCGGCGAGCAGAAATCCAAGGCCGCCCAGCTCGGCATCCGCAAACTCATGGAAGTCGGCGTGCACCCGCACGTGATCGCCTGCCGGGCCACCAATCCAGTGACGGAAAAGGTGCGGCAGAAGATCAGCATGTTTACCAACGTGCCGATGAAGCGCGTCTTCAGCATGCACGATCAGACCAGCATTTACCTGGTGCCCGACAGCCTGCGCGTCGGCGGCATTGATCGCGAAGTGCTGACGATTCTCGACCTGCATGATCGGGTGGATCAGGCCAAGGAAGACCGCGAGCGCGAGCGCTGGAACTGGTTCGTCGATCGCATCCAGCCGCCGAAGGAAAAGACCGTCAAAATCGCCGTCACCGGCAAATACGTCAGCACGCGCGACGCCTACGCCAGCATCCTCAAGGCCTGCGAGCATTGCAGCGTGCATCTGGGCGTGAATGTCGATCTGGAATGGATCGACACCACGCAGATCGACCGCAGTAACGTGGCTAAGCGGCTGAGCGGCGTCCACGGCATCATCGTGCCCGGCGGCTTCGGCAGCCGCGGCACTGAGGGCAAGATCGAGTGCATCAAATTCGCCCGAGAGAACAATCTGCCGTACCTCGGCATCTGCCTCGGCTTCCAGATGGCCGTCATTGAATACGCCCGCAATGTGTGCGGCATGACCGACGCCAGCAGCAGCGAGTTTGATCCGAACGGCCATCGGGCCGTGATCGACGTGCTGCCCGAACAGAAGAAAATCGAAGGCCTTGGCGGCAACATGCGCCTCGGCGGGAAAGACGTGGAGATCAAGGCCGGCACCATCGCCAGCCGGCTGTTCGATAACGCCACGCAGTGTCGACTGCGTTTCCGCCATCGCTATGAAGTCGACCCAAAGTTCATCCCCCAGCTCGAAGCCGGCGGCCTGATCTTCAGCGGCAAGCACCCGACCCAGCCGATCATGCAGATGCTGGAACTGCCCACCAGCGTCCACCCGTTCTTCGTCGGCACGCAGGCCCACCCGGAAATGACCAGCCGCCCACTACGCCCCAGCCCGCTGTTCATGGGCCTGGTGCAGGCCGGCCTGGATTACGCGAACAAACCCGCCGCCGCCGTGCCTGAGAAGGTCAAGGCCTAAGCAGCCCGGCGGCTACAGCAAGGCGGGCGGGAGCAAACGCTGCTCCCGCCCGCCTTGCGTTCGTCCATGATCCATACGGCCGTGCCTCGCGACGGGCCTATGCTCCTCTCGGTAACACTTCCCGGGAGGATCATGTCTTTGCCTTCACTCGCTTCGCCGTTGCTCGCGTAAACCGTCAATAACTCCGGCGGCGGACTCTTCGTCGGCATTCCCTGCGTCGGCGGCATCGTCGGGCTGCTGGCGCTGGCCCTGTGGATATGGGCCCTGATCGACGCCATCGGCAACAAGAGCCTCGAAGGCACCACCCGCCTGATTTGGGTGCTGGTGATCATCTTCGTGCCGCTGCTCGGCCCGATTCTCTATCTGATCATCGGCCGAAATAATGCGGTGTAGCGGGCCCCGCGCGGCGGAACTGCGTCCACAATTTTGGCGCAGTGCCATTGCCGAGGTAAAATCGGTTTGTTGTGTCCTGGTTTGCGGTCGCGAAGTTGCGTCGCGCTGGGTCGCTCATTCCGACGGCGGGGGTTCGATGAATCGGCTGTTCTTTGCGATGGGTCTCCTGGCTGCTTCACTTGCGACCGCTGCGACATTGACGGTTATTCCCGCTGCGAGTTTGCCGGCGAATGCTCCAAAGGTCGGGTTTGAAAACCTGACCGTGGGCGAAACGATCGTGACG
>JAQGHK010000120.1 GCA_028288875.1 Phycisphaerales bacterium
CGTCTTGCGGCTCGCCGAGATATCATCTCTCGAGATTGAGGGATAATTAATAGAGTTCTCTATGCCAGTCATCCAATTCCGTGAAGCCCTCCGCGCCGCCATGACTGAAGAGATGGAGCGCGACGAAAACGTCTTCCTGATGGGCGAAGAAGTCGCCCAGTACCAGGGGGCGTACAAAGTCTCCAAGGGCATGCTTGAAAAGTTCGGGCCGGAGCGCGTGCTCGATACGCCGATCAGCGAAGCCGCCTTCACCGGCCTGGGCGTCGGGGCGGCCATGGTCGGCATGCGGCCGATCGTGGAGTACATGAGCTGGTCGTTCACGCTCGTCTGCCTCGATCAGATCGTGAACAACGCCGCCAACGTCCGCTACATGTCCGGCGGCCAGGTGAAGGTGCCGATCGTCCTGCGCGGCGGTAACGGCATCGCCCACCAGCTCGGCGCGACGCATAGCCACCGCGTCGAAACCATCTACGCCCGCATCCCCGGCCTGATCGTTGTCTGCCCTAGCACGGCTTACGAAGCCAAGGGCCTGCTCAAAAGCGCCATCCGCTGCGACGACCCGGTCATCTTCCTCGAAAGCGAGAAGATGCTGGCCGACAAGGACGAAGTGCCGGACGAGGAATACACCATTCCGATCGGCGTCGCGAAGATCGAACGCGAAGGCAAAGACGTCACCATTCTCAGCTACGGCCGCACGCTCGCCCGCTCGGTTCGCCCGGCCGTCAAAGTCTTGGAAGACGCCGGCTTTGATCCGGAAGTGATCGACCTGCGGACGCTCCGCCCGCTGGACGTCGACACCATCGCCAAGAGCATCAAGAAGACGCACCGCTGCGTGATCGTCGACGAAGACTACGGCTACTGCGGCATGGGCGATGGCATCATCGGCAAGCTGCACAAGCTGTGCTTCGATGATCTGGATGCCCCGATCGAGCGCATCTATTCCGACGAAATTCCGGTCCCGTTCAACCACTACATGGAAGAGGCCATGCTGCCGTCCGTAGAGAAGATCGTGGAAGCCGTTCAGACCGCCTGCTACCGAAAGTAAGAGCCATGCCCGCTGATATCACCATGCCCCAGCTCTCGGACACGATGACCGAGGGAACGCTCGTCAAATGGCTCGTTAAAGAAGGCGACGCCATCAAGGCCGGCCAGATCGTGGCGGAAGTCGAGACCGACAAAGCCACGATGGAAATGGAAAGCTTCGACAGCGGCACGCTGGCGCTGATCCTGATTAAAGAAGGCGAAAAAGCCCCCGTCGGCGGCGCGATCGCCACGCTGACCAAGGCCGGCGAAAAGCTGGAGGCCGCCCCGGCCAAACCCGCCGCCGCCGCGAAGCAATCGACCGCGAAGGCCGAAGCCGGCGAAGCTGAATCACCGAAGAATGATCCGCACGCCGCTGCGGCATCGTCAGCGACAGCGACCGTGAGCGCGCCGCCTGCAGCGCCGGCTGCCACGGCATCGAACGGCCACGGCGGTTCCAACGGTAGCGGCGAGCGCTTGATCGCCAGCCCGCTCGCCAAGCGTGTCGCCGCGGATCTCGGCGTCGAAATCGGCACCGTCAAAGGCTCCGGCCCCAACGGCCGCATCGTTCAAGCCGATGTGATGGCCGCCGCGGAAGCGAAGAAGTTCGCCCCGGCTGCTGGTGCAAAAGGCGCGAAGCCCACGCCGCCGCCGATGCCCACGCGCGTCGCCAATGGCCAGACCGAAAAGGTCACGCTCAGTAAGATGCGCATCGCCATCGCGAGCGCGCTGCAGCGGTCCAAGCAGAACATCCCGCACTTCTACGAGACGATCGACATCGATATGACGCAGGCCACCAGCCTGCGCAAGAAGCTGCTCGATATGTTCGAGAAAAAGGAAGGCATCCGCATCAGCATTGGCGACATCATCGCCAAGGCCGTTGCCTGTGCTCTCAAGGCCGTGCCGCAGCTCAATAGCACGTTCGACGAGAAGACTAACACCGTCACCCGCTTCGGCGACGTGAACCTCGGCATGGCCGTCGCGCTGCCGGACGGCCTGATCGTCCCAGTGCTTCGCAACATCGATCAGATGAGCTTCAAAGAAATCCGCATTCGCTCGGCCGAACTCGTCGACCGCGCCCGCGCTCAGAAGCTCAAGCGCGAAGAGATGAGCGGCGCGACGTTCACCGTCAGCAACCTCGGCCTGATGGGTATCCGCGAGTTCAGCGCGATCGTGAACCCGCCGGAAGTCGGCATTCTGGCCATCGGCGCGAGCGAAGACAAAGCCGTCGTCAAGAACGGCCAGATCATCGTGCAGAACCGCATGACCGTGACGCTGTCGTGCGATCACCGCGTCATCGACGGTGCCGTCGCGGCCAACTTCCTCGTCAGCCTCAAGGGCTTCCTGGAAGAGCCGGCGTTGATGCTGATGTAGGCCATAAAATCGGAACCAATCATGCGGACGGCCGTCGCGTTTTTTGTCGCCGTCGGTGTCGTCATGGGCTGCGATCATTCGCCGTCCGCCGCAAATGATTCGCATGCCGTGCCGTTTTTGGCGCTTGGCGATTCCTACACCATTGGCGAACATGTCCCCGATACCGAACGCTGGCCGGTTCAATTGGCCGCCCGCCTTCGTGCTCGTGGTGTGGATGTCGGCGACCCGAGAATCGTTGCCCGTACGGGTTGGACGACCGATGAACTATCGGCGGCGATGGATGAAACTGAACTTCACGGACCCTACAGGCTCGTTACTCTGCTCATTGGCGTGAACGACCAATTCCGCGGCGGCGCGCCGGAAGTCTATCGCCCGAAGTTTGCCGCGATGCTGGAGCGAGCCATCGCACTCGCCGGCGGCAAGCCGCAGGCGGTGCTGGTGCTTTCGATTCCAGATTGGGGCGTGATGCCGTTCGCCGAAGGGCGCGATCGGTCTGCCATCGGCCAGCAGATCGACGCATTCAACGACGTTGGTCGCGATGAATGCGCCAAGCACGGCGTAGGTTTCGTGGATGTCACGCCTGTCTCTCGCGAGGCGACGACACAGCCGTCGCTCGGCGCGGTCGATGGCCTACACCCGAGCGGCACACAATACGCCCGCTGGGCTGCGTTGGCCGACGCAGCACTGCGGGCGCCCGCACAATAGCGGCAGCGGGGTATTCCGACGATCGCTATTATTGCGCCGACAGCGGCGCGTGCAATCGCATCATTGAAACCGCCGAGAGCGCTGCGATCAGCGTGACGTAGGTGTACGTCGCTTTCCAGCTGCCCTGCGGGTCGGACTTATCGCTGATGGCGCGGGAGATGGCGAGCAGGCCGATCAGAATCAGCATGCCGTCGTGGATGAAGAACCACGCCGCCGCGACTACGCCGGCCCCGATCAGCTTCTGCGTGCGCGACATGGCGTGAAACCCGCGGCCGCCGTCGAGTGAGCCGAAGGGCAGCAGATTGAAGAGATTGATCCACGCACCAAGTCCCGCCAGCGCAGCGAAGAATGGTTCTTTGGTGACGGCCCACAAACCGATGCAAGCGAGCGCCGCCCCGAGCCCGTAAATCGGCCCGGCTAAACCGATCTCGGCATCTTCCTTCGGATTCACAATCTGTTGCTGCAACCGAATCACCGCACCCAGCCCGGGGATGAACATGGGCGCACCAGCTTTAAAGCCGTACCGGCGCAGCGCGATGACGTGGCCCATCTCATGAACGTAGATCGACAGCACCACGCCGACGGCGAACGGCCAGCCCCAGATGGTCCAGTAGACGCCGGCGGACAGCGCCATGCTCGCCAGGGTGCTGAGCTTGCCGAGGCCGAAGAACAGCGCCTTGAGCTTCCAGAGGAACACGCCAATCGCGCCGGCGCCTGCGACGCCGCGCGAGACCGGCGATCGGTTTCCGCCAGCGCTCGCCGCCGGCGCGGGCGAACCTGCGACCTGCTCATCGAGCGCTGTGATGCGGGCGGCAATCACCTGAAACTGCCGCGAGCCGTGCGGTAGCAGCGCCAGCGCTTCGCGCCAGGCCGTGAGGGCACCGCTAACGTCGCCCTTCTCGGTCGCGATTCGCGCCTGCTCGGCCAGCGATTGGAGCGCGTCGGCGTACAATAGCCGGCCGCACTGCGGGCAGGCGACCATCATCGGCGCGAGTTGCGTTCCGCACTGCGGGCAGGCAGGCGGGGGGCCATTCGGGTCGGTCAAGCAAGGCTCCCGACCGGCCCGGCCGGCGAAGCACCGCCGAGGCGGTATGGACCGGTAATCGGCAGGGCGAAGCGGCGATTCAGTTTCCACGCCTGCCATAGGGCGAATCCGATGATCAGCAGCCCGATGATGTTCTGCGTCCCCGCCAGGAACGGCGCGGCGAGCGAAACGGCAAACACCAAGGCCACCAGCAACACGACCGCCGCCGCCAGTTTCGGCAAGCTCGGCCGCTGGTGCGGTGCGGCCGCTGGCGCGGTCGTGGCGGGCGCGGCTTCACCCGCTTTGGTGGCGGCGGAATGAATGGCGGCAGGCGTGCCGTCGCTCGCGGGCTGCGTCGCGGCCCGGTCGTGCGCGCCGGCCAGAAGCGCCTGCGTGACGTCCGGCATGTAATTGGCGGCGATCCCGCAATACGTCAGCAGCACGGCAATGACTTGGTACGCTCGCCCGCCCCGATTGCCGGAGCCGATGCGCACGGCCTTGCCGACGAGGAAGCCGACCAGGATGGCGATCAGCCCGATCTCCATATTCGCGATGATGCGCACGCCGTACCAGATCACCGCGCCGAGCAAGGCGGCCGCGGTGCCCAGTCCGATCGCTTTGGCGAGCCGCATCGGGCGGCGGCCGCGTGCTCCGGGCTGGAGGATGTCGCGGCATGCGGCGCACAGCGGATGGTTGCCGATGGCGTAATATTCGTCGCCGATCGGCTGCTTGCATCGCGCGCAGGTCGCGACCGTAGCCCCGGCCGCGTTCACGGCGGGTTCGCTGGTATTGAATTGAAGATCGTGGTCGGCCGGTTCGATAGGAGAAGTCATTCGGATCTCAGACGGAAATGGTGCATCGCACAACGGCGACGCGCAACAGCGTCGGGCAGGATAAGGGCTTCCCCGCGAATGGTCCACGTTTCGACCATCGCTCGACACCGGCCGATCCCAATACCGTGCCCGGCGGGTGAATGACAGCCGCCCGCCAGTGCTCTATAATCCGGGGCTCGATTCACCCCAGTTGGAGCGCTATGCCCGCAGAAATCACTATGCCTCAGCTTTCGGACACGATGACCGAAGGCACGATCGTCAAATGGGTCAAGAAAGAGGGCGACGTCCTCAAGGCAGGCGACATCGTCGCTGAAGTCGAGACCGACAAAGCCACGATGGAGATGGAAACCTTCGAGGCAGGGACGCTGGCAGCCATTCTGGTGCCCGAGGGCGGCAAAGTTCCGGTCGGTGGAGCGATTGCGCTGATCGCTAAGTCCGGCGAAAAAGCTGCGGACGTGAAGAAGAACGCGGGGGCCAAATCGGCGTCGCTTGCGTCATCGCCTGCGGCAATTCCTTCGCCCGAGGCGAAAGCGCAAGCGACGGCTGCAGCGGTCCCTGCGCCTGCCACCGCACAGAAGGCTCAGCCGCTGGCCGCCAAGCCCGACGCCCCGACGCGCGTCCCGCCAGCCGTCGCCAGCGGCACCTACAACTACGACCTGATCGTCATCGGCGGAGGCCCGGCCGGTTACGCCGCGGCCATCCGCGCGGGGCAGTTGAAAAAGCGGGTCCTCTGCGTCGAGAAAGAAAACCTCGGCGGCACCTGTCTAAACTGGGGCTGCATCCCGACAAAGGCGCTGCTGGAAAGCGGCGCACTCGTCCGTAAGCTGCGCGACGAGAAAGAAAAATGGGCCATCAGCTTCGACAACTTCAAAGTCGATTTCCCTAAGACCATCGGCCGCAGTCGTGATATCGCCGGCAAGCTGAGCAAGGGTATCGCCCACCTGTTCAACAAATACACCGTCAAGCACGAACTGGCGACGGCCACCGTCGTCGGCCCGCACAAGGTGAAGTTCGGCGATAAGGAAGTGACCGGCGCGAACATTCTGGTCTGCACCGGCGCTCGCGCTCGCGATCTGCCGAATATCAAGTTCGACGGCAAGAAAATCATCAGCAGCCGCGAGGCCATGACGCTGCCGACGCAGCCGAAGAAGCTGGCCATCATCGGCGCCGGCGCGATCGGCTGCGAGTTCGCCGATTTCTACAGCTCGATGGGCACCGAAGTGACGATCATCGAGATGCTCGATCATCTGCTGCCGATCGAGGACGAAGACTGCTCGATCCTGCTCGAGCGTAGCTTCGGCAAGCGCGGCATCAAGGTGCTGACCAAGACCAAGACCGAAGCGGTTGATACCAAGGGCGACGGCGTGAAGCTCACGCTGACGACGCCGAAGGGCACGGAAACGGTTGAAGCCGACTTGGTGCTGCTGGCCGTCGGGGTGACGGGCAATGTCGAAGGCATCTTCGGCAAAGACGCGCCGGTGGAACTGTTTAAAGGCCACATCAAGGTCGAACCGAATGTGTACGCGACGAACGTCGAAGGCATCTTCGCCGCCGGCGACGTCATCGGCCCACCATGGTTGGCGCACGTGGCGCACCATGAGGCCGTGTACGCTGTCGAGAAAATCTTCGGCGTCAGCGATCACGACATCAATTACAAGATGATCCCCGGCTGCACCTACACGCACCCGCAGGTCGC
>JAQGHK010000659.1 GCA_028288875.1 Phycisphaerales bacterium
ACCGGTTCAATCACCGGTTACCTCTGGAACGACAGCAACGGCGACGGCCAGTTCAACGGCAGCGACAGCTACACCGGCGTGCGCGTGGTCTTCCTTGACACCAACGGCAATGGCAAGCTCGACACCGGCGAAAAACAGACCAACAGTGACGCCGCCGGCAATTACCGCTTCGACGGCCTGCTCGCCGGCACGTACAACGTGGCCCGTGTCTTCCCGAGCGGCTACCGGCTGAGCAATGGCGTGAACGGCAAACTGACCGTCGTCCTGGCTTCAGGCCAGAACGCTTCCGGCGTGAATATGGGCACGACCAGCCTGGCCGCGCCGACCGTGCCGGTCACGCCGCCGGTGGTCGTCCCGCCTGTTGTGGTGCCTCCGGTCGTTGTTCCTCCAGTCGTCGTGCCGCCCGTCGTTGTGCCGCCGGTGGTGATCCCGCCTGTGGTCATCCCGCCGGTCGTCGTGCCCCCTGTGGTCGTTCCCCCGGTCACGCCGCCGGTCGTCCCGGCCGGCACGGCGGCGATCTCCGGCAAGGTGTTCCCGCAGTCGTCGAAGTGGAACACCCTCGCGGCCGCCGCATCGTGGACGGTGTTCCTCGACACCAACAAGAACGGCCTCCTCGACGCCGGTGAAGTCTTCACCGCCGCCAAGAGCGACCTCACGTACGCCTTCAGCAACCTCGCCGCCGGCACCTACACCGTGGCCCTGAAGCCGCCGACCGGTTGGAACATCGTGACGCCAACGACGAAGGCGTTCACCATCACCGTGAAAGCCGCCGCCGTGAAGACCGGGCAGAACTTCGTCGTCACTAAGGCGTAAGAGCGGATTGCACCACGGAGGCACGGAGACACGGAGGAGAAAAGCAACGAGATCTGCTTCTCTCTTTCTTCTCCGTGACTCCGTGTCTCCGTGGTGCAATCTCTTACCCGCATTGACAGTGCGCCTCGTCCCCGCTTTGATCGCGGCAACGAAGGAGATTCATGGCACGCACGGTGACGCTGTTTACGGGGCAATGGGCCGACTTACCGCTCGAAGAACTGGCCAAGAAGGCTAAGGCCTTTGGGTACGACGGGCTGGAACTCGCCTGCTGGGGCGATCACTTTGACGTCGCCAAGGCGCTGTCGGACAAGAAATACCTCAAGGACAAGTGGGACCTGCTGAATGATTTTCAGCTGACCTGCCACGCCATCAGCGCCCACCTCGTTGGCCAGTGCATTTGCGACAACATCGATGCCCGGCACAAGAGCATTCTCCCGCCGGAAATCTGGGGCAATGGCGAGCCCGAAGGCGTCCGCAGGCGCGCCGCCAAGCGCCTGGCCGACACCGCCAAGGCCATGCGGAAGTTCCGGGACGCGGCGCCGAAGAAGATCGATTTCCCCGCCGTCGTCAACGGCTTCACCGGCAGCAGCGTGTGGCACAGCCTGTACGCCTTCCCGCCCACCAGCCAGGCCTACTGGCAGAAGGGCTTCGACGACTTCGCCAAGCGCTTCGGCCCGATCCTGGCGGAGTTCGACAAGCAGGACGTGAACTTCGCGCTCGAAGTGCACCCGACGGAAATCGCGTTCGATATCGTCACCGCGCAGCGCGCGATCGACGCCGTGAAGGGCCACAAGCGTTTCGGCTTCAATTTCGATCCGTCGCACCTGGGCTACCAGCACGTTGACTACGTGAAGTTCATCCGCAGCTTTAGCGACCGCATCTATCACGTCCACGTGAAGGACGCCTGGTGGGGCCACGGCGACGGCACGGTGGGCGTATTCGGCGGGTTCACCGATTTCGCCGATCACCGCCGCTACTGGGATTTTCGTTCGCCGGGCCACGGCGACGTGAACTTTGAGGAAATCATCGTCGCACTCAACGACATTCGGTACCAAGGCCCGCTCAGCGTGGAGTGGGAAGACAGCCGGATGGACCGCGAGCACGGGGCGACCGAAGCGGCCGCGTTCGTCAAACGGATCGATTTCAAGCCGAGCGCGATCGCTTTCGACGCCCAGTTCGACCGTTAATTCGGCCGATGCGTGATTTGTATCGGATGAAGCTGATTTTACGGCACGCAGGCGGTTGCCGGTTATCATAAGATGCCGACACTGAAGGGATCGCACGCGCTGAGTCACCTCTAACGCGATTTCCCGTGCGGTCATTAAAGGACAGCCATGGGAGACTTAGTCTCGAACGGACATCCGGTCACCGAAACGCCGCCACGCGAGGGAGCGGACACGATCGCTCAGCCCGTGGATGGTGATCCGAAGCCAACCCTTCCGTTCCCCGTCATCGGCGTCGGCGCTTCGGCCGGCGGACTCGAGGCCTATACAGAGTTCGTCCAAAGCCTGCCCGAAAAGCCGGGCATGGCGTACGTGCTGGTGCAGCACCTGTCGCCCAAGCACGAAAGCATGATCGCCGAGATCCTCGGCCGTCATACGTCGCTACCGGTGCTTCAGGTCGAAGACGGCATGGCCGTCGAGGCGGACCATATCTATGTGATCCGCCCCGGTTACACGATGACGCTGGAGAAGGGTTACCTGCGGCTGGGCGAATCGCTGCTCAAACCCGGTCACAGCCGTCCGATCGACGATTTTTTCCGCTCCCTCGCCGAAGAGCAGCGCGAGCGGGGCGTGGCGGTCATCCTTTCGGGCATGGGCTCCAACGGCACCGCAGGCGCGCAGGCCGTGCGCGTGGTCGGCGGCCTGTGCATTGCGCAGGATCCGGAGTCGGCCAAGTTCCCCTCGATGCCGCGCAGTCTGATCGACGCGGGGGTGGCGGACTTTGTGCTGCGTCCGCATGAGATCCATGAAGTCCTGCAGCGTTACGCGGCGCACCCTTATTCCCGCGGCGAACGCACCGCCGAGCAGCTGGCCCGGCGGGAGCAGGCGGTCTTTACGGAAATCCTGGCCGTCCTGCGCACCCGCACGCGACATGACTTCAGCGGCTACAAGAAACCGACGCTCATCCGGCGCATCCAGCGGCGCATGGGGCTGGCGCAGGTGGAACTGCTGGGAGATTACGCCCGCATCCTCCGCCAGAGCCCGGCCGAAGTGACCGCGCTGGCGGACGATCTGCTGATCCACGTCACCGGCTTTTTCCGCGACGCGGTCGTCTGGGAAATGCTGCGCGAACGTGTCATCCGCCCGCTGGTCGCCGACCGGGCGGACGAGGGAAGCATCCGCGTCTGGGTCACCGCCTGCGCTACCGGCGAGGAGGCCTACACCCTGGCGATGCTGCTGGTGGAAGAGGCCGACGCCGTCGGCAAACGATTCGACATCAAAGTCTTCGCCACCGACATGGCCGAGCGATCGCTGGGGTACGCCCGTGCGGGCATTTTCCCGGGCGGGATTGAAAGTGAAGTCACGGCCGAACGCCTCGCGCGGTTTTTTGACAAAGACGACGTGATGTACCGGGTGAAGAAGGAACTTCGCGAGCTGGTGATTTTCGCCCCGCAGAACGTGCTGCAGGACCCGCCGTTCAGCCGGCTGGATATCGTTACGTGCCGCAACCTGCTGATTTATCTCGAGCCCGACGTGCAGCGCCGGGTCCTGACGCTGCTGCATTTTGGCTTGCGGGAAGGGGGCACGCTGGTACTGGGCAACAGCG
>JAQGHK010000669.1 GCA_028288875.1 Phycisphaerales bacterium
GATGGCGCGACGTTCGTGCAACACGAAGACGCTCGTTAAAATAACGGTGACCGCGGACAAGACGCCAATCATGCCATTCGTCAGTCCGCCCGGCCCAAGCCCGCTCACCAGCGACAGCAACGCGACACTGGCGACGGACAGCAATGCAATGCCCGGCAGATCGAGCGAGGTTGAATGCGGCTTCTGATGATCGTGGTACTTCCAGATCAGCACCGACAGGCCGATCAGCCCGAACGGCAGATTCACCAGGAACACCCATCGCCACCCCAACGTGTGCACCAGAAACGCCCCCAGCGCCGGCCCGGCCAAGGAGCTGATGCCCCAGACTGCGGAAAACATGCCCTGCATGCGGGCGCGTTCTTTCAAAGTGAACAGGTCGCCGAGAATCGTCAGTACGACCGGCATGATGCCGCCCGCGCCAAGGCCTTGAATACCGCGGTAGACAATCAGTTCCACCATCGAATTCGAGAAGGCCGCCATCACCGATCCGACGGTGAAAATCAGCGTCGCGGCCAGGATGACGCGCTTGCGCCCGAGCACGTCGGCTAATCGGCCGTAAAGCGGCATCGTGACCGTGCAGGCCAGCAGGTACAGCGAAGCGACCCATGAATAATGCGCCAGCCCGTGCAGTTCCCCGATGATCGTGGGCATGGCCGTGCTGGTGACGGTCATTTCCATCGACGCGAGGACCATGATCAGGAGCATCGCGCCGACGACGAAACGCCGATCGGTTACGGGGCGGTCCGCGAGATCCACGGAATGGTCCGCGCCCTCCTCGATGCCGACCGCGTCGGCATTCTCCGCCATCGCGGATGGCACGGCCCCCGCCTCGCCGACGGAGGCCAGGGAACCGGCTATATTTTCATCTTTCACGGATTGCAGAGCATCAGGCAAAACAAACTCCAGGTCGCAGCCAAAAGGGCAGACCCAGAGCATAGGCAACGCTTGCCGTCGCGGCAAAGCGGGCTTGATGAAGCAGATGGATTGACGACCGCCCCGCGGGCCAACACACTGCACTGATGGAATGGAACGCCGATCGGGTTATTGAGTCCTTCGACAACGCCAAGGAAGAGAACGTGCTGGACCGTTACCGAAACGGCCAAGTCGTAGAATTGCCGGCCGACCATGAAGTCTGGATGACCGGCGACATCCACGACCATCGCACGAATTTCAAAAAACTGGTTGGCGCCGCCAAGCTGGATGAGAACCCCACGCGTCACCTCGTTCTGCACGAACTGCTGCACGGCGATCACTTCGATAACGACGGCCGAGAAGATAGCTGGAAGATGCTGCATATGGCCGCCGAGTTGAAGTGCGACTTCCCGGACCAAGTCCATTTCCTGATGGCGAATCACGACCTCGCCCAGATCCATGGCGAAGGCATCATGAAAGCGGGTCTGAGCGTTTGCGAAGCGTTCAACAAAGCAATTAAGCGAGACTTCCCCGGTCACGACATGAGCGTGCAGGTGTCGATCACTGAATTCCTGCTCAGCCTCCCGCTGGCGATCCGTTGCCCGAATGGCCTGTGGTTCAGTCACAGCCTGCCGGCAGACGATCAGGTGGAAGGTTTCGACTACGGCGTCTTCGAGCGTTCGCCGCTCACGCCGAAGGATTACGCCAAACGCGTCGGGCCGGTCTATCAGCTCATCTGGGGCCGCAAGTACACGCCGGCCGGGATCGCCAAGTTCGCGGAAAAAGTCGGCGCAAGCCTGTTTGTCACCGGCCACCAGCCACAGGAAAGCGGGAGCACCAGCGTTGGCGATCAGCTCATGATCGTCGATTCGTCTCACAATCAGGGCGTGTTCCTGCCGCTGTCGACCAGCGACACGTACACCGTGGACGAGATGCAATCGCGTCTGCGGAAATATGTTTCGGTCGATCTCGACGATTCGTAGGGGCGACATATATGTCGCCCGTCGGCGTCAATCGGCATCTGCGGACGAGATATATCTCGCCCCTACAAAAGTCCCGTTACTTCTGCCGCCACACCGGATCGTGGGCCGCTTCGCTGGCGTGTTCGAACCAGCGGCTCATCGTGGTTTTGCCCTGCGTGTTGAACAGAAATGCCTCGCGACCCTGAATGTGCAGGTCGCCGAAGAAGCTGGCGTTCCAGCCGGTGAACGGGAACCAGGCCATCGGCGCGGGCACGCCAATGTTGATGCCGATCATGCCGGCGTTGAAGTGCCGCTTGAACTCACGGGCCGCATAACCGCTCTGAGTGAAGATTGAGGCGCCGTTGCCGTATGGGCTGTTTTTCCCGATCTCCAAGGCGTCCTTCAGCGTGTTCGGTCGAATGACCGACAGCACTGGCCCGAAGATTTCATCGGTGGCCACCCGCATGTTTGGTTCGACGTGATCGATCACGCTCGGCCGCAGAAAGAAGCCTTCGGTCGGCGCGCCCTGGCGGCCATCGAGCGTCACCTTCGCGCCTTCCTTTGCGCCAATATCCAGATAGCTGGCAACCTTATCGCGGTGCTGGGCGCTGATCAGCGGGCCCATGTCGACGCCTTCGCCGCCGTCCGTTGCACCGACGGTCATCTTCGATGACTTCTCAACAAGCCGGCCGGTCAGTTCATCGCCGATACCGCCGACTGCCAAGGCGACCGAGCCGGCCATGCAGCGCTCGCCGGCACAGCCGTACGCACTGGCCTGCAGCGCGGCGACGGCTTGGTCGATATCCGCATCGGGCATAATCACAAGATGGTTCTTCGCCCCGCCGGCCGCCTGCTCGCGCTTGCCATGCTTGGTGCCGGTTTCGTAAACATATTTGGCAATGTTCGTGCTGCCGACAAAGCTGATGGCCTTCACCAGCGGGTGTGTCAGTAGCGTGTCGACCGCTTCTTTGTCACCGTGCACCACACTGAACACGCCAGCCGGACAGCCCGCTTCCATCATCAACTCGGCCATCAGGTTCGCGGTGAGCGGCACCTTTTCGCTCGGCTTGAGGATAAAGCAGTTGCCGCACGCCAGCGACACCGGGAACATCCACAGCGGCACCATGGCCGGGAAGTTGAACGGGGTGATGCCGACGGTGACGCCGATCGCATGGCGAACCGTTTCCGCATCCACGCCACGAGCCAACTGCGGCAGTGCTTCGCCCATCAGCAGGCTGGGCGCACCGCAGGCGAATTCGACCACTTCAATGCCGCGCTGCACGCCAGCCTTGGCTTCGACGAGCGTCTTGCCATGCTCGCGGACAACGGTCATCGCGACCTTGTCGAAGTTCTTCATCATCAGTTCGCGGAACCGGAACAGCAGGCGGGCGCGTTCAACGACAGGCGTTTCGCTCCAGCCGAACCACGCGTCGTGGGCAGCGGTGATGACGGCGGCGGTTTCATCGGCGCTGCAAAGCGGCACTTTGGCGATGGCCTTGCCGGTCGATGGATTGAAGACTTCGCCAGTCCGGCCAGAAGCGCTGGATCGCCAGTTGCCGGCCTGAAGGTACTGGATCGGCGCAGCGGAATCGGTCAACGGGGCAGGGGTCACGGCAGCGGACATCGGAAGGTCTCCAGTAGTGATCGGCCGGGCGCGGGCTCACGGCCCGAGCGCGCGGCGCAGCGGGCTAAACTAGCACTCCCGTTAAATCGCTTCAACAAAAACTAACATGTGGCGTGATTTTTTCTTTACAACGTTCCGGGCGTTGATATCTTGACCCGGTTGCACTTTGCTGGCGGAGGCGGGCTGAACCACCCGTGGCCGGCGAGAAGCCTCAGACTTCGCACCATTCGTTTCCAACCGGGCCGCACGGCCAATCCTTATGATGTCGTGCATCGCCGCGCGCCCGGCACCGTCCGTGTCCGTTCCATGAGCACCCAACCGATGAGTTCTTCCGAAGCCGTACGCAAGCACAAACAATACCTGTTTCCCGCCGTCTCGATGTATTACCAGGAGCCCATCGAGCTCGTGAAGGGCGAAGGCGACTACGTCTGGGACCATGAGGGGAAAAAGTACCTCGACTGCTTCGGCGGCGTGCTCACCACCAGCATCGGTCACGCGAACCCGGTCGTCGTCGACGCGGTCATCGACCAAGTCAAAAAGATCAGCCACACCAGCACGCTGTACGCCAGCGCGCCGCAATCGAATCTTGCGGAGAAGCTCGCCCAGATTTCGCCGGGCAATCTCAGCAAAACGTTCTTCACCAGCAGCGGCACCGAGGCTAACGAAACGGCCATGAATGCCGCCCGCGCCGCCACTGGGCGGATGGACATCATCACCCTCCGCCACAGCTACAGCGGCCGAAGCGCCCAGACCCTGGCCGGCTGCGGGCAGAGCAACTGGAAGAAGCTGCCGCTGCCCGTCAGCGGCATCAAGCACGCTCACGCGCCCTACTGCTATCGCTGCCCATTTGGCGCGAAAGACAACAGCAACTGCTCACTCGAATGTGCGCACGACATTGAAGAGCTGATCCAGTGCGAAACCAGCGGCGAGATCGCCGCGTTCATGGCCGAGACGATCATCGGTTCCGGCGGCTTCATGGTGCCGCCGAAGGACTACTTCAAGGTCGCCACCGGCATCGCCAAGAAGTACGGCGGCCTATTCATCTGCGACGAAGTGCAGGCCGCCTGGGGCCGCACCGGCAAGCACATGTTCGGCATTAGCCATTACGGCGTGCACCCCGACATCATGGTCAGCGCCAAAGGCATGGGCAACGGCGCGCCGGTCGCCATGACCATCGCCACGCCCGAAGTCGCCGACAAGTACCCCGGCGTCACCTTCGCCACCTACGGCGGCAACCCAGTCAGCATGGCCGCGGCAACAGCGACAATTAAGTTCGTCGAAGACAACAATTTGCCAGAAAACTGCGCAGTGGTCGGCGCCTATCTCGGCGAGAAATTCGCCGCCCTGAAAGAAAAATACGCCATCATCGGCGACGCCCGCGGCATCGGCATGATGCAGGCGATTGAACTGGTGAAAGACCGCAAAACCAAGGAACACAATTTGCAGGCAGTGCTGACGGTGTTTGAAGAAACCAAAAAGCGCGGCGTGCTCCTCGGCCGCGGCGGCATCTTCGGCAATATCATCCGCACCGGCCTGATGCTCAACGCCGGTAAAGACAAGGTCGACGAAATGGTGGAAGCGATCGATGCGGGCTTGGCCTTGGCGTCGAAGAGCAACTGAGCCGGTGTGAAGAACTTTATGACGACCCTGATCCAAAATGGCCGCATTGTTACCGCGGCTGACGAGTACACGGCCGACGTCTTGATCGATGGAGAGACGATCAAGACGATCGGCCACAAGCTTCCGACTGCTGGCGTCGACAAAGTCATCGACGCCAGCGGCCAGTTGGTGATTCCCGGCGCGATCGATCCGCACGTTCATATGGAACTGCCCTTCGGCGGCACGGTGAGCAGCGACGATTTCTTCCACGGCACCCGCGCCGCGGCCGTCGGCGGCACGACGTCGATCATCGACTTTGCCATCCAGTACAAGGGCAAGACGTTCAAAGAAACGCTCGACGACTGGCACCGCCGGGCCGATCCGAATTGCGCGATCGATTACGGCTTTCACCTCGGCGTTACCGAATACGAGCCGCGCCACACGGCCGAGTTCGCCGAAGTCGTGGCGCACGGCGTGCCAACGTTCAAACTCTTCCTGGCGTATCCCGGCGTGTTCATGGTCGATGACCGCACGATGTTCCGCGTCATGCAGTCGGCCGGGAAGGCCGGCGGGCTGACGCTGATCCACGCGGAAAACGGCGTGGTCATTCAGGAAATGATCGAAAACCTGGTGGCCGCCGGGAAGCTGGAACCGAAATACCACGCCCAAAGCCGCCCGCCCGTGACGGAAGTCGATGGTGCGGCCCGAGCGATTCGCGTGGCCGAGTTGGCCGGGGCGCCGGTGTTCATCGTCCACGTCAGCACGGCTGGAGCTGCTGAAGAAATCAAGCGGGCCCGCGAGCGCGGGTTACCGGCCTTCGGGGAAACCTGCACGCAATATCTATTTTTTGACGATAGTAAATACGATCAGCCGAACTTCGAGGGCGCCAAGTACGTCTTCACCCCGCCGCTTCGGCCGAAGGAGAACATCGAGCCGCTGTGGGAAGCCCTCCGGCTCGGCTATCTGCAGGAAGTATCGACGGATCATTGTCCGTTCCATTTCAAAGGTCAGAAGGAGCTAGGCCGTGAAAGCTTTACTAAGATCCCCAATGGCGGCCCGGGCGTGGAAGACCGCCTGGCGGTGGTATATCAGGGCGCAGTCGTGGAACATGGCTTCAGCCTGAGCCAGTGGGTCAATCTCACCAGCACCGCGAGCGCGAAGATGTTCGGCATGTTCCCCAAGAAGGGAACAATCGCCGTCGGGTCAGACGCCGACATCGTCCTCTTCGATCCGAAGAAATCGCAAGTCCGCTCCGCTAAAACGCACACGTCTAAATGAGATTACAACCTGTTAGAAGGCATGAAGATTGACGGCAGCGTCAACACTGTCCTCAGCAGCGGCAAGGTCGTCGTCGACAACGGCAAATACGTCGGCCAGGCCGGCGACGGCAAGTTCCTCAAACGCGGCAAGTGCGGCGTCCTCTAAACCCATTATGACTACGCTCGCCACC
>JAQGHK010000683.1 GCA_028288875.1 Phycisphaerales bacterium
TGGTATTTGGCGTAGGCTTTGGCGACGGTCTTCTCGTAAAAGCCGGCCGCGGTGCGGGCGTAGTCGTCGGCGGTGACGAGTTGGTTTTTCAGGTTGCTGATGCTGCTGTGGATCGTGCCGGGCGTGAAGTTCTGGCTGCTGATTTCCAGCGCCTTGAGGGCTTCCTTCACGAGCTTGGTCTGGTCGGACGAATCGAAAATGGTGAAGTTGTTCGGCACGCCCAGGCGCTCGCCGAAATGGCGGAGCACGCGGACGCAGAGGCTGTGAAAGGTGCAGATCGTCGGGTGATACTGCCCGATACGGCCGATGTCTTTGATCGGCCGGCCGAGCAGGTGGCCGACGCGCTCTTTCATCTCGCCGGCGGCTTTATTCGTGAACGTGATGGCAAGGATATTCGCCGGCGGGATGCCCAGGCTCAGCAGGTAGGCCACGCGACGGGTGAGCACGCGCGTTTTGCCCGAGCCGGCGCCGGCGATGATCAGCAGCGGCCCGTCCGTGTGGGTGGCGGCTTCACGTTGCGGCGGGGTCAGATCCTGGAGTAATTCTTCCTGCGACAGCACGAGGCAAGTGTACCGAAGTCGGCCCCTTACGGCGACCGAACGAAGTCAGAAGGAAAAGATCGAAATGGATCGCGTAGCCGCGAGCTTGCTCGCGTTTCGTCTTTGAGAAAAGCGCGAGCGAGCTCGCGGCTACGCGAAAAAATCCTACTCCTGCGGTGGCGAGTAAATCTGCAGTTCGCTCAAAAACTCATGCAGCGCGGCAGCGGTGTTCTGGTTCGGATCTTCGCCTTGGTGGAGCAGCGTCACATTCTCGCGCTGGCCCATCACGGCGAGCTCGCGAAGGGTTGAAAAGAACGGGCTGGCCCGCAGGTCCTCGTGGTACCGGCCTCGGAAGAAATCGTAGCCGTCCGGGTGCCGCGCAAACCACGCGGCCAGCTTCGCCTCAGGGGCCAAACCGGGCGGCGACTGGTGCACCGCGCACCACTCGGCCAAGTCTTTGGTCAGACCGACCGGCTCGACCCAGAGCCGCAGGCCGTCGTCAGTCTCAACCGCATCGAACAGACTCTTGACTTTGAACATCGGTTCTCCTGCATATTGTACGTATCAACCCGCAACTTCGGACGAAAAAAGACGTACAGGGTTGTCCGTACTGGCCTTACCGGCGGAACGGATTAACGCGCAGGGATGCAGGGCGTTCAATTTCCCCCATTTTCTCAATTTTTGTCTTGCTACCAATGCGCCAAAAGTTACGTTATTCCGCGCAGGTGGCGGGCGGTGGCCCGAAGAATCATCACCCGCAGAATCATCAGTGGAATGATGCGCGACGTGTGTCCGGTTCTGCCCCGCTTCCCCCGCCCTGGCGTTGTACCGACCCTCTTTCGATCGGCCCGGGAAAGACTGCATCGTGACTCTCGGCATGGGCTAAGCGTTTTATGAGCCGGGCCTGTGCCCATGGCTCAAATTTGGGAGACCCGTCATGGGGAAGCGTTTGTACGTAGGCAACCTCGCCTACAGCGTCGATAGCTCGCAGTTGCAGGAACTTTTCGGCCAGCACGGCACCGTCACCTCGGCCCAAGTGCTGAACGACCGCGAAACCGGCCGCAGCAAGGGCTTCGGCTTCGTCGAAATGGGCACGGACGAAGAAGGCGCCAACGCCATCAACGCCCTGAACGGCCACCAGTTCGGCGGCCGAGCCCTGACCGTCAATGAAGCCCGGCCGAAGGAGAACTTCGGCGGCGGCGGTGGTGGCCGCTCGGGTGGTGGCGGTGGTGGATATGGCGGCGGTGGCGGTGGCGATCGTGGCGGATCCGGCGGCGGTGGCCGGGGTGGCTACGGCGGCGGCGGTGGAGACCGCGGCGGCGATCGTGGCGGCCGAGGCGAGCGCGGCAGCCGGCGCGACAAGTACTGATCGTTCAACTGATCCAAACCCTCGGCCCACGCGTCTTCACGACGCGTAGGCCGTTGTCGTTTCACTCGATCTCACGTCGCCGACGTTCATTCCACCGCCGTCGCGCTTATACTCAGCATTATGAGCGATAAACCGATGATCCAGATCGATGACGATTGGAAGCGTCAGGCCCAGGAAGAAAAGCGGAAACTCGCCGAGCGCGAGGCCGCCTCCAAGAAGCCCGCCCCGCCGCCCCCGGCCGCCGCCGAGCCGGAGGCCCCCGCCGCCCGCCCTCAGCCCGACGCCAGCTTCTCCACGCTCGTCCAGGCGATCATGACCCAGGCCCTCTACTACCTCGGCGAACTCGGCGAGGAAGGCGAAGCCCCCCTGTTCAACATGGACGTTGCCAAACACCAGATCGACACGCTGGCCGTGATCGAAGCCAAAACCAAGGGCAACCTGTCGGCCGATGAACAATCGATGCTGGATCAGGCGCTGTACGACCTGCGCTCGCGGTTTGTGAGCATTGCGACGCAGATGATTCGGTAAACGTCCATGGCGATGTTCGTCCACTTGGCCGCGGAATCGAGCTTGGCCGCGATCAAGCGCGGCGGCATCTCCCGCTTAAGAAAATCTCGGGAAGGCTATCCCGGCGGCGTTTACGCGGTACCGCTGACACGCAATTTTTACATGTCTCATCAGTGGCTGCGCGAACTTAAACGCCGAAATGCTGGTCCCATCGCCGGCGTGTATTTTCGAATCCCGGATGATGAGTCGGTGTGGGTCGGGAGATACAGCGGAAGTCATGAGCGGCTAACAGCCACCGAAGCAGTCGCCCGATTCATGGCGTGCGAATTGAAAGAAGGCTGGGAGGTCATCATTCCACGTCGAATCGACCGAAGCGAGATTCACCGCGT
>JAQGHK010000685.1 GCA_028288875.1 Phycisphaerales bacterium
TGATAAAAATCGCATAGAGCGCGTAGTTCACTCGCTGCAGCGCGAAACACGCCCATATCGCCAGCAGCAGGCACAGCCCCAGCGCCAACGGCCCCGGATGAAGAAACGAGGCGATCAGCGTCGCCACCGCCGCCCCCACCAGCGTCCCGCTGAGGCGGGCGATGCCGCGAATGGCGGTTTCGTGGAACTCGGGTTTGAGCAGAATTGCCGCCGTCATTGGCACCCAGTAGCCATGCGTCAGGGCGACGAAATGGTGCAGGAGGACGCCGACGCCGAGCGCCACGGAGACGCGCAGCGCGTGTCGACCGCCGGCCGTGTTCGGCGACGCGTTTTTAACGAGCGTGCTCCACCAGGCATCGGGAATGGCTTCGTCGGGCGCGTCGGGCAGGCGATTCAGTCGCCACACGCCGCGAAGGGCCGCCATCTGCATCACGCCGCCGGTGATCACCATCACGCCGTGCCAAGCGGCCTCCGGGATGTCGGCGGGGATCGATCCGAACGCCAGCAGCGCCACGATCGCTTGGAGGCCGATCCACCACGCACCCCAGCCCAGCGTCGTCACCAGGCCGAACACCCAGCCCCAGAACAGGGCGACCACCACGTCCGCCGGCCAGCCACCGCGGTGCGAAATCGCCCCAACGAAGGTCGAAACCGCCATGGCGATCAGCGTCAGCCCCAGCGGCAACGTCCGATATTTCGCCAGCCGATGAAACGCCCCAAATCCGACCGCCACCGCCCCGCCGGCCGCCCTCACGCCCGCCGCCTCGTCCCCGCGCCACGCCCCGAACGCCAACGACAGCCCGACGGCTGGGAGCAATGCCAATCCGCCCAAGAACCGCCGCTGCGACCAATCCGCCTCCCGGAAAGGCGTCGCCAGCCGCGACGTCCATGGAACGGGGGCAAGGTTATCGGACGAAGACATCATTCGGAGTGTAGGAAGGCAGGGCTTGGCGGCAGGATCGGCTTCGTCTGGAGGAAACCCACGGATTCCGCGTTTAGGCGGCGCGCCTGATCGCCGTTTCCCGGTGACAGACCGTTTCCGGCCTCAAACCGGCAAGTGGGCTCGCCGGCTAAACGTGGGATCAGGCACCAATTACGACATTCTAGCGCCGATATCGCCGATTCGGACGTTCCCGCCGCCGGGCAATGTTTCAAGTCCGTTACTCGACGGCCCGATGACAAAGATGTTAATATAGGCAATCCGGTTAAAACCGGCAATCCATGCGGACGGTTCGGCGTCTGATGGTGACAAGGACTGAGTCATGAAAACCATTTTCACCACGGGCGAAGCCGCTGACATCTGTAAGGTCAGCCAACAGACGATCATTCGTTGCTTCGATTCGGGCCGCCTCAAAGGCTTCCGCGTCCCCGGCAGCCGGTTCCGCCGCATTCCTCGTGACGCCCTGATGGCGTTCATGAAGGAAAACCAGATCCCGCCGGACGCCCTCCAGAGCGGCAAGAGCAAGGTGCTCGTGGTCGACGACGATCCCGAGATCGTGGAGCTCTTCGTCGACGTGCTGGAACGCGACGGCCGCTTCGAAGTGAAGACCGCCGGCACCGGCTACGACGCCGGCATGATCACCACCGAGTTCCACCCGGACCTGATCCTGCTCGACTACATGCTGCCCGACGTGAATGGCAACGTCGTCTGCCGCAGCATCCGCAGCAAGGAAGAGTTCGCCGAGACAAAGATCATCATCGTGAGCGGCGTCGTGAACCAGGACGAAATCGACGAACTCATGCAGGCCGGCGCGAACGACTTCGTGAAGAAGCCGTTCAACATCGAAAAGCTGATCGAACGCGTTGGACAACTGCTAAGCCTGTAAGTTGATTTGGCCGCAGATAGACGCGGATGAACGCAGATACGAAGCAGCGCAATTCAGTGCCTTTTTTCTTATCTGCGTTCATCCGCGTTCATCTGCGGCTAGGCACCTGCTTCCCAACGCCGTGATGCAAGAACAAAGTCGACAACGTCTCGAACTGATCCTCCGCCAGGTGGACAGTCTTCCCACCCTGCCGTCGGTGGCCGTGCAGGTGTTGCAGGCCGCCTCCTCGGAATCGACCTCGGCCAAGGACGTTTGCCGGTCGATTGAAGCTGATCCGGCGCTGGCCGCCCGAATCTTACGATTGGTTCACCGGGCCGATGTCGGCGTTTCCGGCGAAGTCACGTCGCTGGACCGGGCGGTGAAGCTGCTGGGGTTTGATGCGGTCCGATGCGCCGTGCTGGCCGTGTCGGTGTTCGCCACCTACGGGCCGAGCAAAGGTGCGGACGACGCCTCGTTCTCGATGAACTATTGGAAGCATTCGATCGCCGTCGGCAGTTGTGCCGAATTGCTGGCGATCGAACTGACCGCCAACTGGGGCCGCAACGCCGGCGTCGAGCCAAGCGAGGCCTTCCTGGCCGGGCTGCTGCACGATATCGGCAAGCTGGCGCTGGACATGACGGTGCCCAAGAGCTTCGCCAAAGTGGTTGAAGCGGTGGACCTGCTCCGCGGTAACATTGCCGACGTGGAACGCTCGGTCATCGGCGTGGATCACCAGGTCGTTGGCAAGCGATTGGCCGAACTCTGGCAACTGCCCACCGTGCTGCGGGATGCGATCTGGCTGCACGGCCAGCTGCCGCAGGCGCTGCCGGCTTCGGTCCGCAACGCACGGCTCGTGAACCTGGTCACGCTCGCCGACATGCTGGTCCGCGATCAGCACATTGGCTACAGCGGCAACTACCAGTTCCCCGTCGGCCGCGACGTGCTGATGAACGCGCTCGGCCTGCTGCCGGCGCAGCTCGATAATGTATTGAACGGCCTGATCAGCGCGATCGAAAGCCGCGCCAAGACCATCGGCCTGGGCAACGGCGACGCCAAAGAGATCTATCGCTCGGCCTTGCAGGAAGCGAACCGCGAACTGTCGCGGGTGAGCGATCAGCTCGCCAGCCGAAACCGCCGGCTGAGCATCCGGGCGAAGTATTTCGAGGCCGTCGCCGCCTTCCAGAACGAGCTGCGTCCCGACGCCCCGCCGGCCACCGTGCTGGCGGCCATCGGGCAGACCGCGGCTGTGGTCCTGGAGACGTCGGCGGTGGCCGCCTTCTCCATGCCGCCTGGCACCGGCTACGCCGAAGTCACCGTGGTGGACGCCAGCGGGCAGCTGCTGCACTCGCACCTGATCGACGCCGCCGGCGATGCGGCCCTTCCATCCCAGCGCACGCCCATCCGCGCCAACCAAGGCGATGGCCCGGTCTGCTCGGCCGGCCAGGAACTGGAATGGCTGGTCGCCGGGTTCTCGCCGAAGCTCGGCGGAACCGTCCGGTTCTGGATCCCGCTTGAAGCCGACGGCGTCTGCGTCGGCGGCGTGGTCTGGGGCGGCGAAGTCGGCGAGCCGCAGCGCCTCAGCCCGCAGGCCGAAGAACTCAAAGCATTGTCCGCCGGCTGGAGCCTGGCGCTGCGCACCTGCCAGATCCGCGACGAAAGCCGCGCCTTGGCCGAGCAGCTCGCCGAGGCCAATCGCCGGTTGCAGACCGCACAGGCCGAGGTGTATCGGACGCGCATGCTCACCAGCGTCGCCCAGATCGCCGCCGGCGCGGCCCATGAAATGAACAACCCGCTGATGGTCATCAGCGGCCGCAGCCAGCTGCTGGCCAGCACGCTGACGAACGAAAAAGACGTCGACGCCGCCAAGCTGATTTTTGAAAAGAGCCAGACGCTCAGCGAACTGATCACCGCGCTCATGCATTTCGCCAAGCCGCAGCCGCCCCAGCCCGCGCCGTGCGATGTAGCCGGGCTATTTCGCCTCGGCGCGGAAAAAGCACAATTGCGGATCGACGCCGGCACCCGGCAAATCGAAACGCGCTTGTCCGAACTGCCACCGGCCGTGGTGGACGGCGGCCAGATCGCCGAAGCCATTGCGGAAATCATCGTCAACGCCGTGGAGGCCACGGATGCGGCCAACGGTCGCATCACGCTCAGCGGCAGTTACGACGCCTTTGGCGAACGTCTGGTGCTGACGATTGCCGACAATGGAAAAGGCATGGACGAACACACGCGTGGACACGCGTTTGATCCGTTCTTCAGCGCAAAATCTGCCGGTCGCCAGCAAGGTATGGGACTGGCCAAGGCGCAGCGCTGGGCCGAGAGCAGCCAGGGATCGTTGCGGTTGGAAAGCCAACCCGGCAGCGGCACTCGCGTGATCATGATTTTACCGGCCGGATCACCTTCTGGTGCTCCGGCGTTAAGAACGCTTAAGACAGGGTCGATCTAGTAGGTAGGGGCCGGTTTCGGGTTGTCCGAAGGGAAAGCAGAAACGATGTCGAAAGTTGTCAAAAGCCGCTCGCAGACGAACGCCCCGGCCGTACTGGTCGTGGACGACGAGCCGGCCATGATCGAGCTGTTCCGCGACATTATCGCGCCTAGCCTTCAGTGCACCCTGCATGTCGCCTCCGACATGGCCCAGGCCCGCAAGATGATGGCTAAGCACAAGGTCGAACTGCTGGTCGCCGACATCTGCCTGCCCGATGGCAGCGGCATGGATCTGCTGGAAGAGCTTCGCCTGATTCACCCCGCCGCCGGCGCGGTCTTCATGACCGGCCAGCCGAGCGTCGACCAGACGGTCTTCGCCCTTCGCCATGGCGTGCTGGACTATCTGCCCAAACCATTCAACGCCACGCAGGCCAGCGAGCAGCTCGCAGCCGCCCTGGTTCGCCAGCGCACCGAAGCCCGCAATGACCGCCGCCTGACGCGCCTGAAAAACGCGATCCGCGAAATGAACAAGGCGCGTCGCACCGTTTCTAAGAAAGTCGACCTGCTCTGCAACGATCTGGTCAGCGCCTACGGCGAAGTCAGCCAGCAGCTGTCGGCCGTGCGGATTCAGGAAAGTTTCCGCCGGACGATCGAGCAGGCCGTTGATCTTGAACAGCTTCTCTGCCACGCCATGGATTGGCTGCTGAAGGAAGCGGGCTACAGCAACATCGCGATCTGGCTCAGCGGCGACGAAGAGAACTTCGAGCTGGGCGCGTACATGAAGTACACAATCGTTGGCGACCCGAAAGTGACGAACGCCATCCAGCACGCCGTGGTTAGCGCGACGGCCCGCGAAGGCTTTCTCAATCTTTCCGCCGAAGACCTGGCCAAGCGGCTGAAGCCGGCCGACCGGGCCATCCTGCCGAACCAGGCCGCGCTCTGCACGAGCTGCACCTATCTCGGCGAATCACTGGCGGTAATTGCCCTGTTCCGCGACGGCAAGACGCCATACCGGATCGAGGATGACGCGATGCTCCGACAGATCTCGACGGTCTTTGCGACGCGCCTTACCACGCTGGTGAAACGCGGCGACGAGGAAACCGAAGACGCCGACGAAGCCGCCGGCCCGGCCGACAACGCGGCCCCGTGGAGCGACGAAGAACCGAAGAAGTCGAAAAAGAAGAAGCCCGACGCCGCCGACTGGTGGAAGAACGGCGAAGCTCCGCCGTTCTGAACTCTGCTTCCTCTCCTGGAGAGGAAACGAAGGACGTTTACCATGATGCGCCTCGTCACCGATGACACCGAATTGACTCCGCTGGTTGCCGAAGCCGCGCCCAGTGAGACGCCCGAATCCGAATGGTCCGCGGAAGTGGACATGATCCTCAGCGCGATGGACGCCGCCGGATCGCATCCGCAGGGCGACCGCCGCGCCGCCCAGCGCCGCACGCGCCGCGCCAAGGCCGACCTGCGCCTCTACGCCCAGAACCCGCTCGATCCGCCGATCGCGCTCTTCACCCGCGACGTGTCGGCCACGGGCATCGGCTTCATCACCAAAGAACGCCTGCCGCTCGGTTACAACGGCCTGATCCGCATCAGCCTCGACGGCGGCGATAACTTCACGGCCGCGTGCAGTGTCTATCGCTGCCGCGAAGCCATCGGCGGGTGGTACGAAGGTGCCCTGCACTTCACGCGCCGCCAGCCCGATATGGGATAACGCATGTTGCTCGCGGCCGAATCGCTTTTCATCACGCACCCGAAGTACGCGATGGCGATCGTGTTCGTACTGCTGGGCGTCTTTCTGATCGTCAGCGTCGTCTGGAGCGATGCCACCGGCGAAATGCAGCAGGAACAGGCACTGGGCCGATCGATCACGGTCAGCCGCGAAGACGACCCTAAGAAGTTTCAGACCATGCTCCATTCGTGCGTCGTCGGGGCGATCGCCTGCTTCGGGTGCGCACTGGCATCCCTTCTTTTCCTTTAATTCGCCGATCGCATTATTGCGCGACCGGCTCGATCCGCACGATCTTAAGCCGCAGAATGTCCGCGCGGATCGCAGTGCGCTGGCGATTCAATTCCGCCAGCAGCGCATCGGCCTTGCTGTGATCGGCGGACGCATCGGCGAGCTGTGCGGCCTGCGCGACGCTCTGCGTGGTGGGGTTGGAGACGTCGAACACTGCCAGCTGTTTGCGGATGTCGCTGAGCCGAATTTTGAATTCGATCGCCTCGGTCTGAAGCTTGGTGATTTCCTGACCGACCTGATCCAGCACGGCACTCGCCCCGCGTGACGTAACGGCCGACTGGCGCTCGGCTAGATGCAGTTCAGCTTCGGTTTCTGCCATTTGGGCATCCAACACATCGCCAGCGCTAGCGGTGCCGTTCGGGGCACGCGATTCCACTTCGGTCACTTTCCTCTTGCGAAGGTCAATCATCTTGATCAACTGCGCCATCACCGGGTCATTAGCGGCCACGCCGTCTTGTTGCTTGAGCAATTGCTGTTGTTGTTGCGTCAGCGCCTGGATCCGCACGCGCCTGGAATCGAGCTCCTCGGTCAATTGCTGATCGTTCGTCCGCCAATTGCGGATGCGATCGGCTAGCGATTCGCGTGGCTGCTCCGCCGCCGCTTCCAGCATGGCCTGAAGTGTTTTGCATGTCGTGTTGACCGTTTCAAAAGCGGCCCGGCGGTCTTTCAAATCGGCGGCACGTTGCTCATTGCTAAGCGAAGGGTCGAGCTTGAGATCACCGGTCAGTGCGACGGCGACGACCTCTACGTTCAGCCGCGCGTCCTGAGTGCGGGCAAACCCGTGCAGGCTCACTTTTAGCGCGGCCTCTTCCGGCGGACGATCATTGTCGACGCCCATCGCATACCACGCCTCTTGCTGGACAACGGCGACATGGCTGACGTAATCGCGAAGCTCTTGTTCGATTTCGGAATCAACCGGGTTGGCCAAGATGACTCTCAGCGACGGCCCGAAGAGCATGTCGGTGCTGTGGCGGGCCAGCGGGTCGCTGCCCGTGCGCTTGAGAAGGCGAGTCTGCGCCGGCGTGGACGGCGTATCATCGGCGCGAACGCTGACCGTTGCCAGAAGCAGCGAGGCACACATCGCGGCCGGCCAAAGGTTCTTCATGGTCGATTCTCCAATCGATTTGTTCTTCCAACAGGACACGCCCGATGCCGAAAAGTGAGCTACCCGTCGCCAGGGATTTTGCGACGGGTAGCGTAACGTACAGAGTGCGGGGTGCGAATGAACGCGGATTACTTCGCGTCAACCAGCGCCTTCTTCTTGCCGGCCACCGCCTTGAGCAGGGCCTTCTGCGGGTCAGCGAACTTTTGCAGGCCTTCTTCCATCAGGACTTTTTCCAGCTTGGCCTGATCGACCTTGGCGTCGATATCGTCCAGGACTGCCTTGGCGGGCAGCTTGTCGACCTGCTTGTCGTAGGTCTTGTTCAGCTGGTCGACGGCGTCGTTCGTGCCGGGCGGGTTGGTCTGGATGTCGCTACCGGCCAGTGCGGCGACGTACTTGTCTTTGGGATCTTCCGGCTTCTTCGTGCCGGTGCTGGCGAACACGATTTCCTGCTCCAGCGGCAGCTTCTTGTCGGCCCAGAACTTCTGGTTCTCGGCCCACAGGCGCTTCACATTCACGATCCCGACTTGGCCCTGCGCCTCGGCCGACAGGTCGGGCACGTGCTTCTCCGTGTACACGTCCACGCGGCTGACGAAGATCGAATAAACGCTCTTGAACTTGCTTTTGTCGGCCAGCTTCTGAGCGCCGCGCCAGACGTTGTCACGGGCGGTCTTGTACTGACGTTCGCTGAAGATCAGCGTGACGTTCAGCGGCACGCCGGCGGCGGCGAGGCTTTCGATGGCTTCCAATCCGGCGGGCGTGGCGGGCACCTTGATCATGCGGTTCGTGTGCCCGGCCGACCACTTTTTGCCCAGGGCGATGTATTTGGCCACCCGGTCGGCGTGGGGCATGTTCGCTTCGATGTCTTCGATGAGCGGATCGAGTTCAAAGCTGACGTAGCCGGTGTTGCCCTTGGTTTTATCGTAGACCGGCTTGAAGACGTCCTGTGCCTTTTTCACCAGTTCATCGGTCAGGGCCCAAGCGGCTTCCTCGTCCGACTTGCCGCCTTCACCCAAGGCCGTGAGTCGATCGTCAAAGCGGCCGGTTTTCACCAGGTCGGCGACGATGATCGGGTTGCTGGTGGCGCCAACGGCGCCGAGGTCGAAATTCTTTTTCACGAGGTCCGGGTCGATCGAGTCGAGCCAGAGTTTCGTACCGGTAGCGATCAGCGATTTCAGCGACATGTTTAGTTCTCCGTGGACAGCGATCATACCCAATCCGGACAGTGATACACGTGCAATAACCGCCCGTTTTTCCTCATTATTCGGCCATCTTTGGCACGAAAGGGCCAGCGGTTCTTTCACTTTTACGTCGCCGGCGGTGCGATCTCGCGCAAGTAAGTGTAGGAGTAGATGCCCGACCCGTGTTGGTCGGACCACTGCAATTTGATGGCGTAATTCCCCACCGGCTCTGCCGAGAGGACCGTGATCGGGCCTTCCGTAAACTTGCCCATGACGTGCAGCCGGCTCTTTTTCTGGGCCTCGCGATCCACCTTACAGCCGGCGCAGGGGCAGTTCTTCCGCAGGTAGGCGATGGGGTAGACGCTGTGCGTGCCGTCGGCCCAATCGATATCGAGCTGCTTATCTTTGTCGAGTTTCAAGCGCAGCGGGGCATCGCTGCGGGGGGCGTCGGTCATATCGCCATTGTAGCCGACTTCGGAGGGTTTGTAGGGGCGACGCACGCGTCGCCCGGGAACGTTAGTACGACCGCGGACGACGGGTCCGTCGCCCCTACAAAGACAACGCTGGTCCGTCCGCGCGCAACGGCGACTCGGGTAAATTCTCCAACGCCGCGTCCGGCGAGGGCGGGCCGACATCGCGAATGCCTTTCCAGATGCGGATGGCCGCTGCGAACAGCACGATCAGCGCGCACGCCACCATCAGCCCGATCGCCGCCATTTGCACGTAGGAATTCACCAACGCGGCCGAGTCTTTCGCGTCGAGCGCCGGCTTGGCGTGCAGCACCTTCAGGCCGTTAACCAGCGTCGTCGTCATCACCACCGCGGCCGAGCCGGTCGTGGTCGCCACGAACAGCATCGGCAGCAGCGTGACGGCCAGGTAGTTCCGCTTGCCGGTGTTCACGAGGTAGCAACTCACGACGGCCAGCGCGATCACCGCCAGCATCTGGTTCGCGATGCCGAACATCTTCCAGATCGTGGCGAAGTTGTCGGAATTCATGAACCACGCCCAGCCGGCCACGATCAGTGCGGTGCTGACGATCGCGCCGGGCAGCCAGCCGGGCCGGCCGAGCTTGGGGCTGACCTTGCCAGCGATTTCCTGCAGCAGGAATCGACCGATACGCGTGCCGGCGTCGATCGTCGTCAGGATGAACAGCG
>JAQGHK010000692.1 GCA_028288875.1 Phycisphaerales bacterium
AACTTTGCCGTCAATGTCGTTCTCCGCCGCCGCGGACGCCACGTGGTGCTTACGGCTCGCGTGCAGGACAAACGCGGCGATTTCGAAATCCGAACCAAGTGCTCGACGCTCGTCGACGCCTTCCACGAAATCGCCCGCACCCTGACGTCGCGGCTGCATGATCAGCTGCTGGTCAAAGCGTTGGCCTGACCCTTCCCTGATCAAAATGCAACGGGCGTAGGACGCATCTGCGTCCTACGCCCGATTGATTGGTTCAAGTTGGATCGCCCCGCAAAGCGGGCGACCCGACGAACTGACTTTTGTTATTTCTTCGCTTCGTGATTGATCCCGATCGCTGATTCAACGGTCGGGATCGCGGACTTTACAACGTGGGCGACAACGCTCGCGGCGGCGCCGGCAGCCGTGACGGCGTCGGACGCCAGGGTTTTGATTTCCTGACCCAGCGTGTGTTTCTTCGCCGTGCGACGGGCCGGGCCCTTGCGCTTGGCCGGCGCGGCGGCTTTCTTGGCGGCCTTCACGACCTTGCCGACAGTGGCCTTCACGCGCTTCGTGACGGTGGCCGCGCCCTTCTTCAACGCAGCCTTCTTCGCCGCGACAGCCTTCTTCACGGCCTTGGCTTTCCTGACGACCTTCTTCACGATCGGCTTCTTGGCCACGCTCTTTTTCGCGACGGCTTTCTTGACCACCTTGCGAAGAGGCGGAAGTTTCGATGCTGATTTCGCAGGGGCTTTTGCCGGGCTGCGTTTGCTGCCGGCGGATTTCGATACGGAACGGGCCATGAGAATCTCCGAGGTCGGGAACGAGTAAACGATGCGGGGGCGACTGTAGCGCGTTTGCCGGCGCGCCGCCAACATCGGGCACTGCTGAGACATTCACGGCATGACCAGATCGTCGTTCGGCACAAGTGAGTAAAACTTCTCGCCCCACTCGAATGCCGGCGCGACGGTGTCATACACACTCTTGGTTTCGCAGTGGCCGTCGACATAGAGGAAGTTCGTCAGCCGGCGATCGGGATAGCCTTTCTTCGCGCCGTGGTTTCGACCCACGAGGTCGAGGCGGGTGTGGGTGGCGTCGTAGACACTGTTCGGATCGGCATCGAGATCCTTGGCGACGGTCGGCCGATACTTGCTGCCGACTTCCATCAGGTACATGTCGACTTCCCCGCCGAGGCCAACAAAGCCGCTGATCGGGCGGTGGCTCATGCACCACCCCTGGCTCGCGTTGCCGTAGCTGATGGCCGTCGCGTTATCGATCATTTCCATGGCGAGAATGGTGCCGGAGGAATTGGCGACTTCGGTGGCTTTCACGAAGCGGTAGATGCGCGGGCTATCGAAGCTGGCAGCCACAAACTTGTTGCGCGGGCAGAGCGATTCGTTGACGCTGTACGCCAGCCGCGGGGCCTGCTGATCGACGACGACGTCGGTCGGGCAGGTCTGGCCGGGGTCGCGATTTTCGGGCGGCGTATTCGTCGGCGGCAGCCCGCCCTGCCGCATGGCCGGGCAGAGGAACGCCTTCTGGCCCACGCTGCCGCTGCCCATTGCCCCGGTGCCGTAAAGGTAGCTGCTCCAGTGGATGTAGCCGGCCGTCACCGTGGTCGGCGTTTGCACGCCCCCTTCGATCTTGTGACCAATGTAAAGATACGCCGGCGGAAACGTGTTCCGGTTCTGCTGCAGGTAGAGCATCATCCCCTGCCCGATGCTGCGGAGATTGGCCGAGCAGGCAATGGTGTCGGCCGACCGGCGGGCGCCGATCAGCGCGGGCAGCAGTACGGCCAGCAGGATGCCGATCACGCCGATGACCACCAGCAACTCGATCAACGAAAACGCTTTCGGGTGCCCGCGGCGGACGGTGGGGTAAAACTCGCCAGCATAATCCTTCTTCTCCTGGGCGGCCTGCGGTGCGGCGGCGACCGGCAGGGTTTCCAGCGGTTTGGTCGCGCCTGCCGGCGAGCCCTTGCCATTCAGGTTGTAGGCGTGCGTATCCTCGTCGACCGCGTCAGCGGCAAGACGGGCGGCCAAGTCGTTGCCGAAGGCATCGACGTCGCTCAGGTCGCGGTCCTGCGTGGCAACGGGCGCTCCCGCCGACGTCACCCGCGTCCCGGCCAAAAGATCGGCCGCGGCCTGCTCGTCGGCCGTGCGGCGGGTCAGCAGTGACCCGGCAAAACCGATAGCCACCGCGCCGGCGAGCACCGGCAGGTCAAAGCGGTAAAAGTCGGTCGTCCACCACGCCTGTTTGTATTTGAACGCGGGGTTGGCGGCCCGGAGGAAGTCGAAGCATTCCATGGCCGACCGCCACTGGCGGCTGGGGCGAAGCTCGATCGCACTGAGGGCGGCGTCCGCGGCGGCACTGAGGCGTTCGTTGTAAGCGGCGGCGGCCCCGGTGTAGCGGGCATTGTATTTCCGGCCGAACTCGACTTTGTCGCGTAGCTCCTTCTCCGTCAGCATCGGCTCGCCCGCAAAGGCATAGCCGGCCGACGACTGACCGTCGACGCTGTAACCAAAGCGGATCAGCCGCACGCCGTCGTGCGGCGGGTAGAGCACTAAGTTATTGATCGATTCGTCGGCAGTGTTGCCGGCGTAGAGGGCGACGACCAGGCGGTCGTTCGTCAGCCGGGTGCCGTTAGCCGGGATGCCGGGCTCGGGGAGAAGGATGGCGATTGCCAAGCCGACGCCGCCGCCGAGGATCGTCCAGACCAGGCATTTCCACCACACCAGTCGCCCCGGGATGCGCATGGAACGGGAGGATAGACGTTGCCGTCTGCGTCGCAATGAAAAAATGCGATTGGCCGAACGCAGACAGGGCCGCTGAAGCGGCCCTGTCTACGGGTATGGTTGAATATTGCTGCGGCCGCTGCGGCCTTAGATCTTCTTGAGCAGCAGGCTGGCGTTGTGGCCGCCGAAGCCGAAGCTGTTGCTCAGGGCGTATTTGATCTGCAGATCCTTGGCCTTGTGCGGGGTGTAGTCCAGATCGCACTCGTCATCCGGATCGTCCAGATTGATCGTCGGCGGGATCATGTTCTTCACGACCGACATCGTGGCGAAGATGGCTTCGATGCCGCCGCTGGCGCCCAGCAGGTGGCCGAGCTGGCTTTTGGTGCTGGACAGGGCCAGCCGCTTGGCGTGCTCGCCGAAGGTGCGTTTGACGGCCTTGGTCTCGGCGACATCACCCAGGCCCGTGCTGGTGCCGTGGGCGTTGATGTAGGCGATCTCGTCCTTATTGATGCCCGCGTCGGCGATGGCGAAATCCATCGCCATGCTGGCCCCTTCACCATCGGCACACGGGGCGGTGATGTGGTTGGCGTCGGCGCTCATGCCGTAGCCCGCCAGTTCGACGTAGATCTTGGCGCCGCGGGCCTTGGCGTGCTCGTATTCCTCAAGAATTACGACGCCGGCGCCTTCGCCCATGACAAAGCCGTCACGGCCTTTGTCCCAGGGACGGCTGGCGGCGGCGGGATCGTCATTGCGGGTCGACAAAGCGCGGGCCGCGATAAAGCTGGCCAGGCCGAGCCGGCACAGGGCCGCCTCGCTGCCGCCGGCGATCATCACGTCGGCCTTGCCGTATTCGATGAGTTTGCCGGCATCGCCGATGGCGTTGGAACCGGTCGCACACGCGGTCACGACGGCGGTGTTCGGGCCCTTGATGCCAAAGCGGATGCTCACGTTGCCACTGGCCGCGTTGACCATCAGCCGCGGGACCGTGAACGGGCTGACGCGCGTCACGTTGCGGCTGTTGAGGATCTGGTTTTGTTCTTCGAGGGTTTCAATACCGCCGATGCCCGACCCGATGAGGACGCCGCACTGGTACGGGTCTTCCTTCGAGAAATCGATGCCGGAGTCTTTAACCGCCGACACCGCGGCCGCGAGGCCGAACTGGCCGAAACGGTCAAGCCGGCGGGCTTCCTTGACGTCGACGCCGTAGTTGCCGACATCGAACTTCGTGCACTCGCCGCCGAAGCGGACGGGGAAATCGTCGAGATTAAAGCGCGTGACCGCGCCGATCCCGCTCTGCCCGGCGCAGAGCTTGTCCCAGACTTCGTCGACGTTCTCGCCGAGGCTGGTGACGAGACCCATACCGGTGATAACTACGCGGCGTTGCTTCATGCGGGGGAAGCTGGTGGCTGGTAGCTATTGGCTGGTAGCTAAAGACCAGCATGTGTCTTCGCTACCCGCTACTAGCCACCCGCTACCAGCTCTTTCTTACTTCGTGCCGTGCTCTTTGATGTAATCGATCGCCTGGCCGACGGTCTGAATCTTTTCAGCCTCTTCGTCGGGGATGGAGAGTTCGAATTCGTCCTCGAACTCCATGACGAGCTCGACGGTATCGAGCGAGTCGGCGTTGAGGTCGTTGATGAAGTGGGTTTCGCGGGTGATTTCACCCTTGTCCACACCCATCTGTTCGCTCACGATCTCAATGACCTTCGTTTCGATGTCGTCCATGATGCTTTCCTTCACCTGATAAAAGCCCAAGGCCCACGGCCCGGGGAATCGCAAACTATAGCGGGCGGGGCCGGCAATGCCAACCAACCGCGACCGCACCAATGCCCTACATGACCATCCCGCCGTCCACGCAAATTACTTGGCCGGTAACGTAACTGGCGGCTTCGGAGGACAAAAACGCGACGACGGCCGCGATTTCGTCCACTTGGCCGAACCGGCGGAGCGGAATCAGGTCTTTGACCTTCAATTTGATGACATCCGGCAGCACGTCGGTCATGTCCGTCTGGATGAACCCGGGGGCCACCACGTTGACGGTCACGCCCTTGCCGGCCAGTTCCTTGGCGATGGTCTTGCTCAGCCCGATCAGACCGGCCTTGCTGGCGGCATAATTGGCCTGCCCCGCATTGCCGACGACGCCGCTGACGCTGCCGATATTCACGATCCGGCCGCCGCTCTTGCTCCGCATCAGATAGCGGGCGGCGGTGCGCATGATCACGAAGGCGCTCTTCAAGTTCGTATTGATAACCGTATCGAAATCTTCGTCGTCCATCCGCAGGAACAGGCCATCTTTGGTGATGCCGGCGTTATTGACCAGGATATCGAGCCGGCCGTGGGCTTCGCAGACCTTCTCGACGGCGTCGGGAATGGCCTTCACGTTGCTGAGGTCCAGTTCCAGCGCCTCGGCGCTGCCGCCGGCGGCTTTGATCTCTTCCACGACGGCGGCCAGCTTTTCAGCGCCACGGGCGGCGGCGACGACGTGCACGCCATTGCGGGCGATGTGCTTGGCGATGGCCGCCCCAATGCCGCGGGACCCGCCGGTGACGATGGCGACGCGTTTATCTGTCATGTTCGATTCCTTCCGAGTCTAACTGCGTCGCGGACGATACCGGCGAATGGCAGGTTTTTGTAGGGGCGACATACATGTCGCCCGCACCGGCCAACCCACCGAGGCGGGCGAGATGTATCTCGCCCCTACATCAGACCAGCGCCCCTGCTTCGTTCAACGTCAGCACCGCGGCCCGGCGATTCTGCTTTTTCAGCAGGCCGGTCAGCACCTTGCCCGGGGCCAATTCGATGAAGTTAACGTCGGCCAAGCTGGCGACCTGAGCCATCGTCTGCGTCCAGCGGACGGGGCTGACGATCTGGTCGACCAGCAGTTTCTTGATCGATGTCGGACCGGTGTGCAGTTGGGCGGTCACATTCGAATAGACCGGGCTGGCCGGCGTCTTGAAATCGACCTTTTCCAGCTCGCCTTTCATGACATCGGCGCCTGGCTGCATGATCGGGCTGTGGAAGGCGCCGGCGACCGGGAAGGTGGCCGTGCGAAAACCGGCGTCGGCGGCGATCGTCAAAACGCGCTCGCACGCGCCCTTGCTGCCGCTGACGACGATCTGGCCCAGGGCGTTGTAGTTGGCGGGCACGAGCACCTCACCACCGGCCGCGTCGGCGCAGAGTTTGTCGATGGCGGCATCGTCAGCGCCCAGGATGGCGACCATCGAACTCGGCACGCTGACGGCGGCGGCCTGCATCGCCTTCCCGCGGGCGGCCACGAGTTTCAGGCCGTCTTCAAAGGAAAACACGCCGGCCAAGTGCAACGCCGTGTATTCGCCGAGGCTGAGGCCGGCGTAAATGAACGGCCCATCGCCCAGCTTGCCGGCGGCCTTGGCGGCGGCGTGGCAGGCGACGGACGTGACGTAAATCGCCGGTTGGCTGATGTCGGTTTCATTGAGTCGTTCGACCGGGCCGTCGAAGCAGAGCTGGCTGAGGTCGAAGCCGAGGACTTCGGTGGCTTTGCGATACACCGCTTCGGCCGCGGGATGAACGTCGTAAAAATCACGACCCATGCCGACGTGCTGAGCGCCTTGGCCGGGACAGAGGATGTAGGTGGTTTCTGGCATTGGTGTAGGGGCGACATATATGTCGCCCGTCTCCGGGGTGCGGGCGATATGTATGTCGCCCCTACGAAATCACATCCGCACGACGGCGTTCGCCCACGTCAGGCCCGCACCAATCGCGATGAACACGGCCACATCGCCCTTCACCAGCTTGCCGCCCCGAACCGCTTCGTCGAGCGCGATCGGAATGCTCGCCGCCGACGTGTTGCCGTAGCGGTCGATATTCACAACGGCCCGGTCCAGCGGCAGGCCGATCTTCTGCATGCTGGCTTCGATAATGCGAAGGTTGCTCTGGTGCGGGATGACCAGCTTGATTTGGTCCTTGGAGATTCCCGTCTTGCGGACGGCGTCTTCCACCATTTCGGTGAACTTGCCGACGGCGAACTTAAACACCTCGCGGCCGCGCAGTTTCAGGTATTGCTGACGGCCATCGACCATGACCTTGTCGATCGGATGCTTGCTGCCGGGCTGGCAGTAAAGCAGTTCCCAACCGTGTCCGTCGGCCTGCAGGCTGGAATAGAGCAGACCGCGA
>JAQGHK010000003.1 GCA_028288875.1 Phycisphaerales bacterium
GCGGTCACCAGCTTATAACTCGTCCCAATCACCGGTGTACTAAAGCTTGAGGACGTCGACCGGGTCAACACGATCGAAAACTTGTTATTTGCGCCAAGCGCCGACAGATTTAGTGTGGCCATTGAGATCGTGTCGAAATTTGTCCCGGCGGTCGTTCCCGCGCTGGCAAATTTAAACACACCAGTTCCGCCGGCGTTCCAAGTCTCATTCCCCGTAGCGAGCATGCCAACCGTATCGCCCGCTGCCGAGCTATTCACCGTCGTGCGCGTCGCGCCACTGCCAGCCGTAATCGCCCCTCCCGAATTGACGTCTACAGCACCAATACCTCCAGTGCCGGCGAGAACCCCGCTACTGTTGATTGAAACCTTGCCAGTGCCAGTCGAGGAAGATGTGATGGTACCGCTGCTCGGCGTTCGCGCCGCAGACGCCACGACCGTTCCACCATTAATGGCCGTGTTGCCCGTGTAGGTGTTTGCACCAGACAAGATGATTGCCCCGGTACCCTCCTTGATAATCCCAACACCGGTCCCCGTGATCACGGCTCCTACCGTCAATTCTTTCGCAATGGCCGCTCCTGTTCCCGACGCTACTGTGAAGGTGCGTGTTAAGCCGTTGAGGTCTAGCTTGCTTAAGGTTGTTGTTCCGACAGAAGTGATGGATGCGCCGGCATTGGATGAGTTGACAACGACGTTGCCGCCGAGCAGGATCGACTTTGACGCACTTGCCGTCCCGATATTTGCGATCCCGCCGGTGAAAGCCAACCCGCCGCTGCCGGTAGTCAAATTGGCCCCCGTCGTTGTAACTGTGCCGCCGTTTACGACCAGGGCAGCGACAGTCTCATTATTGCTATTTAGCGCGAATATTCCCGCGACCGTCACTGTTGCAGTGTCCGCGATCTGATCCGCTCGATTCGACAGTGATACCGTACCAGCGCTGCCAATTGAGAGATTTCCAGCAATGATATTTCCTGCGTTTGCGATGGATTTGTTTAATACGAGCGAGCCGGCACTTACCACCGTTGTTCCCGTGTAAGTGTTCGGATTGTCGCCGTTAAATGTAAGCGTGCCGGCACCAAGCTTCGTCAAACCGTATTGATTGCCGCCGTCGCTGATTACCCCCGTATATTGAACGTTGCTGGCGATTGTTAGCTGGCGAGCTCCGGTCAGTGTTCCTGTATCAAAGAAGGTCACTGTCCCGTTGAGCGTCGCATCCCCGATCACGACATCGCCCGCGAAGGTGATCGGATTGAGGATACTACGAGCGGTCGCGCTACTGGACGACAATGTCGTGCCCCCGCTCAGAGTAAGCGTGCCTTTACCGATCGGACCGCTTGTAATCGCTCCAATGGACCCGATGCTATTCGATCCCAATCGGAGCGTTCCTTCATTCAGGTTTGTGTTTCCGCTATAGGTGCTCGCGCCCGCCAAAGTGACCGTGCCAGACGTCGATTTGGTCAACACAGCGCCTGCGCCGCCCACCACCGCCGTGACTGAGCCGCTTTGCATGTCATACGACGTTCCGGTCAATGTTCCGGTACCCGATATGGTTCCGCCCGTCAGCGCAACCACTCCCACTGTGTCGCTGTTGACACCCAAGGCCAACGTACCCGTGCCGCTAACAGTCACCGCGCCGTTGTCGGCCAAGGTATTCGTCGCGTGCCCCAGCGTCAGCGTGCCTGCCGAGACAGTCGTGCCGCCCGTGTACGTGTTCTGTCCATTCAGTACAACGCTGCCGCCGTTCGTCGATTGCGATAGCGCAACACCCACGCCACCGAGGGCCGCGTTGACCGTCCCGTTTTGCACGTCAAACGACGAACCGGTCAGCGTACCGCTGCCTGAAATGGTGCCGCCCATGAGCACTACAGCGCCCACCGTGTCGCTATTGACACCTAAGGCCAGCGTACCACCGCTCACCGTGACCGCGCCTGTATCAGCCAGTGTATTCGTCGCATGGCCTAATGCCAGCGTGCCCGCCGACACTGTCGTGCCGCCCGTATATGTGTTTTGAGCACTCAGCGTCCAAGTCCCAGTGCCGGATTTCGTCACGCTGCCGGTGTCGGTGCCGATGACGCTGGCGATGCTGCTGGCATTCCCAGCGCCCAGCAGCGTCAGAACGAATCCGGAACCGGTGATGGTGCCGCCATTCGAAAGGACGATGCTGCTGGTCCCGCCAATCGCTGCCGAGCTGCCCAGCGTGACCAGCCCGCTGTAGGTCGCCGGCGTGGCGTTGGAGCTGTTGGCCAACGCGCCGGCGGCCGAGGAGATGCCCGCACCGTTCAGCGTCAGCGCCTCGGCCGCTCCCAACGTAAATCCGGCCAGATCCAGAGAGCCAGTCGAAGAGACGGTTGTCCCAGCGGCGGTCGTTCCCAGCGGTGTATTGGTCGACGTGCCTGCAGTGCCCAACTGCAGTGTTCCGCCAGAGATAATCGTATTCCCCGTATAGGTGTTTGCGCCCGACAAGGTGACTGTGCCAGACATCGATTTAGTCAACGCAACGCCTGCGCCGCCCAATACTGCCGTGACTGAACCGTTCTGCAGATCATACGACGTTCCGGTCAGCGTTCCGGTGCCCGATATGGTGCCGCCCGTCAGCGAAACCACTCCCACCGTGTCGCTGTTGACGCCCAAGGCCAGCGTGCCGCCGCTCACCGTGACCGCGCCATTGTCGGCCAGAGTATTCGTCGCGTGGCCCAGCGTCAGCGTGCCTGCCGAGACGGTCGTGCCGCCGGCGTAAGTGTTCTGCCCATTCAGTACAACGGTGCTTCCGGTCGATTTGTTCAACGCAGCACCATCGCCACCGAGGACCGCGTTGACCGTCCCGTTCTGCATGTCAAACAACGACCCGGTCAGCGTACCACTGCCCGAAATGGTTCCACCCGTGAGCGAAACCGCGCCCACCGTATCGCTATTGACACCCAAGGCCAGCGTGCCGCCGCTCACCGTTACCGCGCCCGAGTCCGCCAACGTGTTCGTCGCGTGGCCGAGTGTCAGCGTGCCCGCAGCCACCGTGGTGCCTCCCGTGTACGTATTCTGGCCGTCTAATTCCCATGCCCCAGCCGCAGATTTGGTTAAGCTTGTTGCGCCACCTAAGCCGTCACCGATGATCGGCACAAACACGTTCGTCGACGTATTGGAGCCGGTCAAAGTCAGTATCCGCGCGCCTGACCCGGTGAAAGCAATTGCGTTTGTCGATCCAGTGCCATTGCCGGCAAAGGTGATGGTATTGTTGCCGGATCCTGAGGCATCCAAGGCGCCGCCAGATTCGGTAAGGGTCAGCAGGCGGTCCGTGCTGGCCAGCGCCACGTTGCTGGAAAATTGGAGCGTACCACCGTTGAGTACAAGATTTGCCGCAGCACTGCTGGACTTACCAATGCTGCTCGCCACACCCCCGTTCGCCAACGTGCCGGCCGTTCCGGTCGTCAGGATGCCGCCATTGATCGCCAGAACGCCAGTGAACGTGTTTGCCGCGCTAAGCGTCAGTGCGCCAGCGCCGGACTTCGCCAATCCGACTGCGCTCGCGCCCCCGTTTGTGTCCGCCAGCACCGCCGTGTAAGCAAACGTTCCAGAGGCCAAATCAAGGCCGAGCTTCGACCCAGATTTAAAGCCGCCAGTGGCGGATCCCAAGCTGGCGATGGTGCCAACCTGCGTGGCGGTGAAGCCACCCGTGCCAACGTTTAGCGCAAGCGTTGCCCCGCTGCCAATAGTGATATTTGAAGCGGTCCAACTGGTGCCGCTGGAGTTAGCGTTATAGAGCGATAGCGCCTTACTAAACTCCATAATGCCACCGTTGATGGTGGTCGCGCCGGTGTAGTTTGAGGTTCCGCTGATGGTCATTTGACTGGCGGCATCACTGCTTAAGATCAGTGCCGAGCCAGACGTAAGTTCCGAAATATCGCTGCCAACCGTCAGGGATGATCCGTTTGACAAGGACACGATACTTGATGTCGTGCCAAGTCGTAAACCCATCTTTTTCGTCGCGTTGGATAAGGCGAGGGTTTGCCCACCCGACACCGAAAGAATGGTATTAGCGCCGTTAAGAACCGTCCCGTTTAACGTCAAGATGCCATCAGTACCCGTTGAATTGTTAGTGACGGTCAGGCCACCGCTTGTTCCCGTTGAATTGATCGTAGCGAGCTGGAGACTTCCGCCCGCGGTGTTGAAATTAATGTTTACTGTAGCAAGTGAAAGGTTACCGAAGTTAGCAATGTCCGTGATCGTCCCCCGTGTGCTAATGAGCGACGCGCCATCGAGACCGGGGAATCGTGTCGACGTTACGCCGGTGCTTGCAGCGGTCCAATTGCCGACCGTCAGCCAAGTACTGACAGTACTATCCTCTTTATAATAATAAACTTCTGCATCTGTCGCAGTTGAGGAAATAAGGGTCGTTACCGACGCTAGCACGATCGCCGACTTAATTCGTTTGGGATTGCGTCGCGAACCGATGGGCCGCTTCTTTTGAACTGACCGCATACTTAAACCTTCTTCCGAGCGAACCGCTTTAAATCAGCCCACTACAAGCCCGATGATGATGAGTGAGATCGCCATCACGTGCGCACAGAACTCCATTCCCAAGTGTCGGCCAATTGGATGCATTGGCGAGGTCGTCAATGGGGAGCCCACTAAGCGATTCGCATTTGTCTCGGTAGCATTTGGCCAACCTCTACACATGCGAGAACGATTTGAATCACCGCGTGAATCCTCGATGGAGATGTGCAAAAAACCGCCTCCGACAGCGAACATCCGAACCCTTGGTTCCACGGCTCAGCAATTCCTGTCACGCGCAAGGAAATCGAAAATCAGCCAGATCGTCAACTGAATCGTTTTTAGCCGACAGGCCATGCGCCGTGCGTTACTATTAACGCTTGTGGAGAACCCAGCCTGACCTTCTGAAAACTGAGGCTGGCTAAGCGACGCGGCAGTCTGCGCAAACCCGGTATAGTCGCTGACAGCGTTTTTGCGACTAACGGATGACCCATAAACGAGTTAAGTGGCTGCGCGAATGTAATTTAACGAAGCAGGATTGGCGACAAAAAATGACCTACGTCAATTTCCAAGGTGGTGCGGAATGAACTTTGTGCGGGGATTTTGACCGGATTGCGAGAAGCCGCCGAGTTCTCACCTTGGAGCGTTAATGTCGAGCGATTGAATCGGCGCTTTGCGAAGAACTTTGGACCTAGGGGCCGGGCTGGGTGGCGGCTTTGGATTTCATCTGGCGACGGACCTCGGTTAGGTGGTCTTTGGCAGCATGGTCCGGGCTTAGGCGGGTGGCTTGGGTGAAGCTCCAGGCGGCTTCGGGGAGCTTGTCCTGAGCGGCGAGCGTAATGCCCAAGTTATCGAACGCATCGGCCGACGTGGAGTCGATTGAGAGCGCGGCGCGGAACATTCGCTCGGCTTTGGCCGAGTCGTGCAGGCGGTAGAGGAGAATGCCGGCGTTCATAAAGGCCGGGAAGTTGCGGGGATCGATCTTGACGGCCTGCTGGAGGTGGTTGCTGGCGTCCTCGTATTTGCCGAGTTCGAACAGGACGTTAGCGAGGTTGATGTGAGCGGGGAGATAGCGCGGGTCAGCGTCGAGCGCCTTCTGGTAAAGATCGGCGGCGGCTTGGGCGCGGCCGAGGCGAACTTGGGTGAGGCCGGCGTTGGTGAGAAGGCCGGGGTCGGCGGTGCCGCGGCTAATCAATTCTTCGTAAAGGGAGGCGGCCTGGTCCGCATGTCCGGCGTTGTTCTGCGCTTCGGCTAAAGAAATTGTGGTGGGTTGATCAGCCGGGCTGCGCTCGTGCGCAATCTTGTAGCAAATTACTGCTTCACTGTATTTTTTCTGAGCGTCGAACACCTGCCCGCGGATCATCAGCCAGCGATTCACGCGGCGATCTTCCGGCACGCGATCGAGTTGCGTGCTTGCCTCTTCCAAGTAGCTCTCGGCGACGTATCGCTTAGACAATTCGATGCGGGCCGACAGGCTGTCTGGATTCAGTGCGAGTGTGTGCTGAAGCAGTTCATCGGCGCTGACGTAATTCTCGCTGCGCAGATAAGTGGGAATACCCAGGCCGATCAAGACCCCGATGCCAACGCCCCACCGCAGGCTGCGATTGAGCACATCGCCCGTGTTGCGGCGAATTCGCCGGAACAAAATGGCCAAGAAAATCGCGATCAGAATCCACTGCAACGCATATGGAAGGAGGTCCGCGGCCAACACTGTTTCGGACGCGCCGCGGCTGAAAGATAAGCCGTCGAGGATGCAGAGAAGTGCTCCGCCAGCGAGTGCGTAAAGGCTGATGCGTCGCCAGACCGTAGGCAATAGCGCGAGAGCGATCGTGATGACTGCGAAGGAAACAATCCAAGCCGGCAGCGCCCACTGCGAACGATCGAAGAGAAATGCCGAGTCGACTGGCCAGAAGGTTTGGAACATCGTCCACGGCAACGCAGCAGCGGCCTCGACGATTCTTGCGAGGAAGCCGAAGTGTTCGTCCGTCGCGATACCGATGACGCCGGGGAACAGCGCTCGCCCCGCGACCGATCCTGCCGCAAACATCGCCAGCGCCGCCCAGATCGGCCACGGCGTTTCCGTATGTCGGCGACGCTCGATGAACATCATGCCCAGCGCCGCGACAACGCCGGTCGCCGAACCTGTGAGGACGCTCACGATCGCAGCGATCGCGAAAATCACCCACGGCCATGCTGGTGGCGTCTCATCGAGTTCGGACGAAAAGAATGGATCGGTCCAGCCGCGTTCATCGGCGGGCGGCTGAATTTGCCGAACGCGAAGGAAGGCGAGAAAGGCGAGCATCGACGCGGCGGCGCCGAGGAGATCGCCCTGCCGGCTCACCCACGCGACATTCGGCAGCGCGACGGGATGGATGGCAAACACCGCCGCGATCAGCCACGCGCCGGTGATACCGAGGCGGCGCATCGCGAGCCAGGCAATGCAGGCGGTCAGGCAATGCAGCAGGAGGCTGACCGCGCGAAAGCTTTCGGCGGTGGCGTTGAAAATGTGAAACTCCAACCACCACAGCGTTCGCGTTGCCGGCGCGATGTTGTTCTGCAGGGCTTCGGTCCAGATCGTTCCCAGGCCGCGCCCGGTTCGCAGCGCGAGATCGGAGAGAATGTGTTGATCATCCAGCCATAGCCAACCGCCGCTCAGGCTTGGCGCGAATGCCGCGACAGCCATCGCGATGATGAGGAAAGCCCGCCATGCCAGTTGACGCCGTCGCGGCTCGTAGGGTCCTTCCGGAACGAACGGGAGATCGTCCGCAATTTCGGCGAAGCGTGTAGCAGCGCCAACAAACGCGGACTGCTCGTCTCCATCGTCAAAGAGCTGCGGTTGAGAGGAACGGTTCATAGCGCGGCGCCGCCGATGCGTATCGTTCGGCGAAACGCCGCGTCTTCAAACGTGCAGTGATTTATGCAAGCGTGCGTAACAAAATCCCCCGCGCTACCGGCCATTGCTTTTGGCCTGCTCAATTGCTTCCGAGTATACGCGCGCAATACGCTCCGCGATGACTTCCCATGCAAAAGTCTTGGCCGCGTACGCTTGGCACTCTTCGGCCGAAGGAAGCGAGGATGGGTTGGTGAGTGCTTTTGCGATGGCGGCGCCCATCGCAGCCGCGGACGACTCCGGCATGATGAGGCTGGGCGACAGGCCGCGAACAACCTCGGGCAAACCGCCGACCGGCGTCACTAGGACCGGCGTCCCGGCAGCCAAAGATTCAGCCGCGGACAGGCCAAAGCCTTCGAGAGATTCCGACGGCATGATGCTCACATCGGCAGCCCGATAGGCCAGCGGCAGGTCTTCGTCCGGTACAAAGCCAAGGAGCGTGACATTATCGGACAGCCCGGCAGCATCGATCCGCTTCACCAGCGCCTCGGCCAGCGGGCCACGCCCGGCGATCGGGCAGAGCACATTGGGCACGGTCTTGCGAACCACGGCGATGGCATCGACTAGCGCCTCCAGACCCATGCGCGACGTCAGTCGTCGGACGCTCAGCACGATCGGCCGATCGGTCGCCCAACCGAATTGCGCACGGGCCGCGGCGCGAGATGTTTGGATGGCAACCGCGAACCGATCGATATCCACGCCGCCGGGGATTACCGTCACTCGACTCGGATCGACGCCATAGGTTTCGCAGAGCAGCGTGCGGAAGGCGTCGGAGAGAACGATGATCCGTTCTGGATGCCGGTACACGGCAACTTCCAGCCGTCGCTTGATCCAGGTCACTAGGCCGCCGGCCCCTTCCTTCTGCGATTCGGCCGCCCAGGGACCGTGGAAATGCATCACCCAGGGGCGGTGATGTCGTTCTTTGATCAGGGGGTAGCCGTAGAGCGCGAAGTGCGTGACCAGCACACGCTTATCGCCGGGTGGAACGGCATTCCACAGCCGTGCAACGGCCTGGCGTGCTTTTTTCCAGCGGCGGAAGATCGATTCATCGGGCAGCGCGAACGCCCGCACATTACCGTCGGTTTCCAGGTCGACTTCGGCCGAGCCGACGACAAGCCCTCTGCACTGCACTCCAGCCGCCGGCAGCGCTTCAATGAGATCGTGATAATAGCGGTCAAGCCCGCCCGGACTCTCAGAGAACCATCCGGCGCCAACCTGAACTGCGGTCAAAGACGTCACAGACCGCAGTCTAGCCCGGAAATCCGGCCTATGCCCGTTTTTATGCCATTAGTATCAGACAAGGTTGAAGGCGAACTCGGTCCTACCCAATTAGGTCATGCACGGGTCGAAGGAGGCCGCGCCTAAGCAAATCGACGGCACCTGGATGCTGACTCTTTGCGACTCGGCTTTGGGGTAGCGACGGAAGTGGAATGCGGTTTGCTCCAGTCGATCCGCAGCTAGGCCGTTCCGCCAACCACATCGGCATGGCGGAAGCCAGTTCCCGGCAGGCGGCGCAAGTCGGCCATGCCTACTTAAGAGGCAACCAAACGAGGAGTTGGCCTTTGAGCAGACCAGGCTTCCATGGCTACATTATTCTGGGGGTAGCGCTGCTTGGGGTCACGATCTCGGCCGTTTTTTTCGTATTGGATCGCGCCTCAGAGCGATCGGCGGCGCGTGCAGACCTGGAGCGCCATGCCCGCGAGCGGGCCGAACTGCTCAGTAGTAAAGTTGCCAGTTCCACCGAAGTGCTACGGGCGATCGCCTCGCTGTACGAAGTTCGCGGCGACGTCTCCCGGGCCGAGTTCACGCGTTTTGTGGCCGGTTCGCTTGGCCGACAGCCGGAACTGCTGGCCCTGAGTTGGACGCCGCGTGTGACGGCCGCGGACGTGCATCGGCTCGAAGCCGCCGCCCAAGGCGACGGACTCACCGGCTTTCATTTCGTCGAACGTGCCGAACACGGCGAGCAGATCCCAGTCGCCGAGCGGCGAGAGTACTTCCCGGTTTATTTTATTGCTCCCGTTGCTCGAAATGAGCTCGCGCTCGGGTTTGACCTTCACTCGAATCCGATCCGCGCCCAGACCTTGGACGAAGCCCGTGACAGCGGTCGCGCGCTGGCGACGCCGCCGATTCATCTGGTTCAGGAGATGGGCGGCGATCTGGGCTTCTTGGTCTTTCTGCCGATCTACCATGGCGGCGCGACGACCGATGCCGTCGACGCCCGCCGATCGGCCTTGGCAGGATATGCCACGGCGGTCTACCGCATCCCCGATCTGGTGACGCCCGCGTTCAAAGGACTCAGCCGCGACATGGACGTCGCGATCGAGGATCGCACGAATGCTCAAGTGATTTTTCACCGAGCGTCGGACGCGAAAGCGGGCGCACCCTTGTCGGCCATGCGCGTTGAGGCGGGGCTTAATCTCGCCGGACGGAACTGGGCGATCGTCTTATCCCCGACGCCGCGCGGGCTGGCCGGGCTGATGACGTACCGGCCATGGATCGCGCTATTGATCGGACTCGCGACGACCGGCCTGATCACCGGTTACATCAGCATGATCGTGCGTCGGCAGGGGCTCGTTGAACGCCGGGTGGAAGAGAGGACCCACGCACTCTCTATCGAGGTGGCCGAACGTCGCCGCGCGCAGGATCAGGCCCTTCTTGCAGAGCAGCGCTACCGCACGATCTACGAGAACTGCATCGAAGGGATCTTCCAGACAACGCTGGATGGTCATTACATCAGCGTCAATCCGGCATTGACGAACATCTATGGGTACGACCTGGCGGACGATCTGATCCGCGATTTTTCCGACATCGGCGTGCAGCTGTATGTCGATCCCGGCCGGCGTCGGCAGTTCGTGCAGGACGTACAGCGTGACGGGATCGTCACGCATTTTGAATCGCAAATCCGCCGGCGAGACGGTTCGATCATCTGGATCAGCGAGAACGCGCGAGCCGTGCGAGATGGCGATGGCGTGGTCGCGTACTACGAAGGGACCGTTGAAGACGTCACCGAACGCAGGACCGCTGAGAAGCGCCTGCGCCGGCTGAACGATCAGCTGGAGGAGCGTGTCCGGCAGCGCACCGAGGAACTGGATCAGTCGAATCAGACGCTTCACGAAGAAGTCCAGGTCCGCAAAGCCGCCGAAGCGCTGGCCGAGGCTGCGAGCCGGGCGAAGTCGGTCTTCCTGGCGAACGTCAGCCACGAAATCCGCACGCCGATGAATGCCATCCTCGGCTACACGCAGCTCCTGCGTCGCGATCCGGCGATGCCGGATCGCCTGCGGGATACGCTCGATACGATCGCAGCGGGAGGCGATCACCTGCTGGCACTGATCGAAGAACTGATCGACCTATCGAAGATGGATTCGCAGCGTGGCGAGCCGAGTCAGACCGACTTTGATCTGTGCGCCGTGGCGGATGAAGTGGCGCACCTGCTGCGGCACCAGGCCGAGCAGGATCGCGGGCTGGCGCTGACCTCCCAGCTCCATCTGCCTCGTCCGTGCATGGTGCGCGGCGACGAATCGGGACTGCGCAAGGTCCTGATCAATCTCGTCAGCAACGGCATCAAATACACGGACGCGGGCGAAGTGGCCGTACGTGTCGCGGCGGCAGGCGGCGATGTTTACACCTTCGAAGTGACCGACACCGGCGTGGGCATTCCGCAGGAATCAGTGAAGACGATTTTTGAACCGTTCGTGCAGGGCGAGAGCGGGATCCTGCGCGGCGGCAGCGGCTTGGGCCTGGCCATCGCCCGCCGCCAAGTGGCTGTCATGGGCGGGGAACTCGGCGTCGATTCGTGTGTCGGCCAAGGCTCACGGTTCTTCTTCTCCCTCACACTGCCGAGGTCCGAAACAGCGGTCGAACCAGCGCCTGCGGCCGCAATCGCATTCGAGAGGCCGTTCCATGCGATGGTCGTCGATGACGTGCCGGCAAATTGCGACATCGTGCGGCGAATGATCGAGGAATTGGGCGGGACCGCCACATCCGCTTGCGACGTGGAAGCCGCGATCACGTTGGCGACAACGCGGCGCCCGGACGTGGTCTTGACCGATATCGTCATGCCCGACGGCGGCGGATTGAGGCTAACCACACGCCTGATGGAGATCGACCCAACGATCCCAGTCATGGCCATCACCGCTCTGCACCCAGACGACGAACGCATCACGCGCGGCCCGTGGCGTCAGGTGCTGTCCAAACCGGTGCGGCTGGAACAACTCGCCACCTCCATCGCCGCAATTCTGGCAAAGGAAGCACACGAAATGGTGGCTTCCGATCCCGATGCGATTGACGCAGTTGTCGAAATTCCTGCGGATATGCTCGCCCGTCTGGTAACGTCCGCGGACATGGGGCGTGTCGCTGATATCACATCCTGCCTGGCTATTCTCGAACAGCACGGCGCCCCCGCCGCCCGCTTTGCACAGCGTCTTCGCGGCATGCTGAAAAAGTACGATGTCGAGGGGATCACGCGGCTGCTCAACTCCGATCAGGTCCAAAGCGAACCATCGCTTGCAGAGCCTGAAGTGGCCGCGGGAGGGTTGGCATGACCGCACCCGCCAAGCCATCAGATTCCGGGCGCGAACGCGTTCTTCTCGTGGACGACACGCCGGCGAATCTGGACCTGCTCAGCCGCACGCTCGAACCGATGGGGTACGACCTCGCGGTGGCGACCAGTGGCGAGGCGGCCGTACGCGTGGCGATGAAATCCAAGCCCGACCTGATCCTTCTGGACGTCGTCATGCCCGGGCTGGACGGACTGGAAACTTGTCGCCGGCTCAAGGCCGAGCCGACGACGCGCGATATTCCCATCATTTTCATCAGCGCCCGCAGCCAGACCGCGTCGCTGTTGAACGGCTTTCACGCGGGCGGCGTCGACTACATCGCCAAGCCCTTCGATCAGGATGAGGTGCGGACGCGCGTCGAAACGCACCTGAAAATCGCGCGGCTGACCCGCGCCTTGCGGGATCGAAATGACGAGTTGGAATCCACGATCGCCCAGTTGCGCCAGGAAAGCGGCCGCCGTCAGAAAGCCGAGCAGGATCTTGAGACGGCCGGGGAGCGGCTATCGCTGTTATCCGCCCGCGAAGCGGAACACTGGGGGCTGGCGGCCTTCGTCGGCAGAAGCCCGACGCTGGCCAAGATCCTGACCGACGTCCGGCGACTTCAGAACTTTACCCGAGTCAATGTCCTCGTTCATGGCGAGAGCGGCACGGGCAAAGAATTGGTGGCCCGTGCCCTGCACTTTGGCAGCAGCCGCCTGGCCGGACCGTTCATTCCGGTGAACTGCGTGGCGATCCCGGCGGAACTGGCGGAATCGATGCTGTTCGGCCACCTGCGCGGGGCCTTCACCGGCGCGACGATGGACCGAAAAGGCTATTTCGAACTC
>JAQGHK010000047.1 GCA_028288875.1 Phycisphaerales bacterium
ATGATGAGTAACGCTACCCAACGGACGATCTGTCGCTGGATTCATATTGTCTTCGGTCTGTCGATCGTCGCATACATTTATGGCCCGCCGGAGGAAGTGGTGCAATACCGCGACAATTTCCGGTTCGTCTTTGTCCCGGTCATTGTCCTTTCAGGATTCTGGATGTGGAAAGGTCACGTGCTGCTGCGCCCCTTTTCCAAGAAATCCGTCTGAACCGACCCGTCAGCTCTTAGCTAACGTTCGCTGATCGACGGCGGCGTCGATGCCGCCCTGAGAACCGCCGGCCGAATCATTCGCTCCTCTGCGCGGCATGCACTCGCTGCACGTTCTGCGATGCGATCGCAACGCGATGCCTAGTGAAAATAGGCACTTTCCCTCATGCATCGTCGTATATTCGCGTCGGAGTCGATCGGCGCAACGCCGGCCGGTGTAGCGGAGTCTCCGGAGGGATTTTTGATGTTGCGAGCGAAATGGACAGCTGGCGTTGTCGGCGCGGTGTTGGCTTGGACGAGCGCCACTTGGGCGGCAACGCCGATCAGCGTGATGCCATTGGGCGACTCGATCACGGCGGGCGGATTCCGCGGGCCGATGGCCACGCGGCTGACCAGCACCTTTGGCTACACCGTCAGCACGGTCGGCACCCAGAGTGACGCGAACTTGCCCGTTGCCCAGCGGCCCCACGAGGGTCACGGCGGTTGGCGCATTGACCAGCTCAGCGACAACCTTCTCGGCGTCAATACCGTCGATTCCTCCGCCCACGGCGGCTATTGGCTGCTCGGCGGCCACGGCACCGGGCGAACGGCGATCGCTCCGAACTTCATCACGGTGATGGCGGGCATCAATGACATCAACGGATTCATCGGTTCGGACACCAGCAGTCCGATGAGCACCCGCGGGGCCACGATCATGAGCACGATCGAGAGTCGCATGACGACACTGGTCACCAACCTCACCACCACGCTGCCGAACACGAAGATCATGCTCGGCGGCTGCATTCCGTACAACAACGGCCTGCTGAACGACCAGCTGACCGGTGCGACCACCGCCAACCGTGCAATCTGGGCCGCGCAGGATGGCGTTTCTCAGAGTCAAGAATTCGGCGTGAACCACTGGGTGATCCTGTTCAACAAGTGGATTCGCGACACCTATGTTCCGCAGCTAAAGGCCGCCGGGAAGAATGTGTACTACGTCGAACAGTATTCGAATTTCATCCTGTCCGACGGCAGCGTCCGCGGCTGGGACAACACTGAGCCGCAGAACACGAACGGCCCCGCCGGTTATGCGGACTACGGCCTGCACCCGAACGTGTTCGGCTACACCCTGATGGGCAACACCTGGGCCGACGCCATCAACACGGCCAACACGGCCGCCGTTCCCGAGCCGGCAACGCTGGGCGCGATCGGCTTCATCGGCGTCGTACTGATGCGCCGGCACCGCCAGGCCTGATCGGGCGAACCGTTCTCTGTCTTCTCCTCCCGCAGCCAAGGCGTTCGCGCCTTGGCTGCGAATTTGCGCCGACGCGTCCGCCGCGTTGGAGGTGGCAGCGACCGGCAAAACGGCGCGCACGCCCGCTAAGTGCTCGTCGGCGTTTAATCCCCGCGTGGCGATCAGTTCAGTCGGATTGGATCACGGATTTCAGCGCAATCATTTCGATTGCCGCGTCGGCGGAATTGACGCCGCCGTGGCTGTGGACACCGCCGGCGCGGTCGAGGGCTTGCTGGTCGGTGTTGGTGGTCAGGACGCCGAAGATGACGGGGACGCCGGTGGTGATGCTCACCTGCATGATGCCCCGGGCGGCCTCACCGGCGACGTAATCGAAGTGAGGCGTATCCCCACGCACGACGCAACCGAGGCAGATGACGGCGGCAATTCTGCCCGCATCTGCCATCAGCTTGGCGGCGACGGGCAACTCAAACGCGCCGGGAACGCGGTGCACGTCGACGTGATCGGCCGGAACACCGCGCTCGGCAAGACGGGCGACGCAGCCGCGGAGCAATTCGTCGACAATCGTCGCATTGAAACGGGCCGCGACCACGCCCACGCGGACGCCGGGCGGAAGCTGGACGGGAACGGCGATCGGATGCTGCGTGCTCATGCAGGAAAGATAATAGATTGTCGACTATTCTGCTCTCGTGTTTCCTCGCCTGCTGACGCTTCTTCAGTTCACGCGCATCGCGCTGGTCTTTACCGCCGTCGGCGACGGGTGGGCGGCCATGCTGCTGCACCGGCGGGCGGAAGGCGGAGAGATTTCGATCGCGTACGCGGCTGCCGTGACAATCGCGTCGATCGCGCTCTACAGCTTCGGGATGGCGCTGAACGACCTGATTGATCGGCGACGGGATAGCCAGCTCGCTCCGGGACGGCCGCTACCGTCGGGGCGGATCTCGGTGCGGACGGCGCGCATCGTCTGCTTCGGCTTGGCGATCATCGCACTGCTGGCGGGCACGGCGATCGTTGTGCTGCATCCGGATCAATGGCTAAGCCTGCCGATCCTGGTCGTGACACTGGAACTGATCGTCTTTTATGACTTCGCCGGCAAATACCTCGTGGCCCCGGGCTTGATCACGCTCGGCCTGGTGCGCGGCGTGCACGCGATGATCGCCAGCCCGGAACTGGCCGTGCCGTGGCACCCGTTAGTGCTGATGGTCCATGTGACCGCACTCTCGACTGTCTGCTATCACCTGGAAGGTAAACGCCCACGGCTGACGCTGCGGCACTGGCTGGCGGTGAGCGGCGGCCTGGCGATCTGCATTGCGGCGGCGCTGTCGGTTCCCCTGTCGCGGCGCGGCGGGTCGACCATGTCGCTGTTGACCCTGCTCTGGGTCCGCCCGGGCCTGATGTACGTCGGGGCGGCGGCGATTACGTTCATCGCGTTTGCGATTTCCATCCGCATCCGCCATCGCGACCCGCGTCAGGCGGGCCGGCAAATCATGCTGTATGGGCTGCTCTGGTTGATCGTTTACGACGCCAGTTTCGTCGCCGGCTATGTCGGACGCGGACCCGCCATGATTATCTTGGCGCTGCTGCCCTTGGCGTGGTTGAGCGTTCAAGCCATGCGGGCATGGTCCAAGCTGGTGGAGCTTTCGCAGCGACCGCAGTACCAGCGGGCACGGTGAGCGCAACACGCCGAACTTTGTGGGGGCTACGTATCGTCAGGGCATCCTGTTGATCAGAACGGGGGGAATTCGGATACGTCGTTGACGAAGTCGTCGTCGGAACCGCTGTTCAGGTCGTTGGTGCCTTCGGTATCGATGATCTCGTCAATGCCGCCGGCCGTGCGGATGGTGTCGTTGCCGCGACCGCCGTAGACCGTTTCCATGCCTCTACCGCCCTGGTAGGTGTCGATGCCTTTTCCAAGGTAAACCGTCAGCGGCTTGCCGCTGACATTGCTGATGATGTCGTCGAAGCCTGTGCCAAGGACGATTTCAACTTGGCCGTAGATGCGGTCGTCCACCGCCAGCGGGCCCGGGCTGGCGTCGCCGATGCTGAGGGTGACGCCGCGGTTGTAGTTGGTGCAATCCACGGCGTCGGTGCCGTTGCCGCCGAGGACGCTGTCATCCCCGGTGTTGTCGGAGAGGACGCGGAGTGTGTCGTTGCCGTCATTGCCGAGGAGGTTGTCGGCCCCGCCGCCGCCGTCGAGGGTGTCATTGCCTGTGCCGCCGAAGAGGTAGTCGTTGGCGCTGCCGCCGAGCAGTGTGTCGTCGAACAGGCCGGAGCGGCTGCCGCTGATGGCATCGGCCCCGTCGCCGCCATCGGCGTACAGCCGCAGCGGTGTGCGGCCCATGGAGATGTAGTCGGCCCCGTCATTCCCCGCGAAGGAAACGACTTTCGTGTCCGCCAGATTGAAGGTCAGGACAACATCGCCGCCGTCGATCACCTGAGCCTGCGTTCTGCTTAGGATTGCGACCTGAATGATGTCGGCGTTGGCCGATCCAGTGAGGATGATTTTGCCGGTGGCCGCGTCGAAGCGGGCGGCCGCTAAGGTGGCGGAAAACAGGCGACGCGATTCGAGTGCATCGATCATGACGTGTCCTTCTCTATTGAAGCGTAGCACGGCCACGAGGTGGCTGCGCAAGCAAATCGACAGGCTGATCGGCCCTCGTCCCTGATTGACACCCCGCGCCCCCCTACCTACATTCGCCCTCATGATGCGAACGGCGGCGGTTTTGGCGTTGGCCTTGGTCGGCTTCGGCTGTTCGGGTTCGCCCACGCCCCCGGTTCGCACGCCGGCCGACGCGCAGTTCTTCACGCCGGCGTCGATGCACCTGTCGCCCGCTTTCACCAAAGTGACTGATTTTGACGCCGATGGCGCTCCCGATGGCGTTGAAGCTGTGGTCGAATTGCAGGACCGCTTCGGCGACGCAACCAAAGCCGCCGGCCGGATCGTTTTCCAGGTCTACGCCTATAAACCGGTGAACCCTGATACCCGCGGCATCCCCATCGCCGGGCCGTTTGAAGGTCGCGTGGACAGCATTCAGGACCAGCGCAACCGCTGGAGCCGGGTGAACCGGGCCTACATTTTCCAGTTGGCCTTCCCGAACGCCGCCCTCGATCACGATTACGTGGTCGACGCCATGTTCGAATCAACCGACGGCAAGCGCCTGTTCGACCGGATGACCATCGAAGGCGACCACGTAAAGCCCGGCCCGACCACTGGCCCGTCGCCGATCTACACGCCGATCACCGTCCCCTCGACCGCGCCTGCGACGGCAGCGTCCGCAACAGGTTCGGCCACAGGGGGCTCGGCCAGCGGGTCGATCGTCACCCAGGAGTCTTTGCGTGTCCCAAACGCCAGCCAACCCCACGAGCCCCCGCCCCGGGCCGACCAGCCCTGATCCGGCCGGCCCTGATCGAGTTGGCGTGGGCCTCGGCGTGGACCTGCTGACGCTCGAGCCCGTGCCGACGCTCCTTCAACGCTTGCGCGCCGACCTTTCTGCGAGTTTTGTGCCGGGGAAACCGATGCGCATCAGCCGCGCGCCCAGCCGGCTCGACGTCATGGGCGGCATCGCCGATTACACCGGCAGCCTGGTCTGCGAAGCCACCATCGACCGCGCCGCCGCCATCGCGCTGCAGGCACGGGACGATCGACAGGTGCAGGTCTTCAGCTTCAATATGTTCGACGCCGGCCGGCCGTTCACGCTGATGCTGTCGCTGGAGCATTTGGCCCAATCGTCCCTCAGCGACCTCCGCCGCGCTTTCACCGATCGCGGCCGACGCTGGTCCGGCTATCTGGCCGGTTGCCTGGCGATCCTCCACGACGAAGGCCTGCTCGACCTGAACAATCCCAGCCTTCGCGGCGTGAACCTCGCCCTTAACAGCGACATTCCGCGTGGCGCGGGCGTCAGTAGCAGCGCCGCCGTCGAAGTGGCGACGATGATGAATCTCATCGATCACTATTTGCCCGGTCGCGCCAGCCAAGGCGTGGAGATCACGCCGATGCGCGTGGCCGCGATGTGCCAGCGGGTGGAAAATGAGGTCGTCGGCGCGCCGTGCGGCATCATGGATCTGGCGGCCAGCACCATGGGCGAGCCCGGCGGGCTGATGCGAATGGTCTGCCAGCCGCACACGCTGCAGGCCCCCCTGCTGCTGCCGGCCGGCATTCGGGCGATCGGGATCAACAGCAACGTCAAACGCATCGTCGGTGGCGGCCAGTACGGCAAGACGCGCTGCGCCGCGTTCATGGGCCACAAGATCATCCTCGAAAAGATGCGCCAGATCGGTGCCAACGCCGGCCGGGAATTGATCGCCGACCCAATGAACGGCTACCTGGCCAATCTGCCTCTGGATGATTACAAGCGCTTCTTCCGCCCGTACCTGCCCGAAATCCTCAAGGGCGGCCAGTTCCTGCTGCAATACAAGTCGAGCATCGACAAGGCCACGCGCGTCGAGCCGGACGTGCAGTACGCCGTCCAGAGCGCGACCGATCACCATGTCTTTGAGGCCCACCGCGTGCGCGAGTTCGTCCGCTATCTCGAAGAAGCCGGGCCGATGGCCGCCGACAACCCGGCCCGCAAGCTGCTGCTCGATAAGGCCGGCCACCTGATGTACGCCAGCCACATCAGTTACACGAAAGACGCCAAGCTGGGTGCGGATGAATGCGATCTGCTGGTCGACTTGGTCCGCCAGAACGAATCCGCCGGCCTGTACGGCGCCAAAATCACCGGCGGCGGCAGCGGCGGAACAGTGGCCGTGCTGTGCGATATCAGCGAATCCGCCGATATCGCAATCACCGACATCCAGAAACAATACGAAGCCAAGACGGGCCTCACTCCGGACGCATTCCTCCACTCCAGCCCTGGCGCCTGGGCGGCCGGGACGGTGCTGACGACCGCGTAGCAACAATGGGGATGTCGCGATCGATCGAGGACGCTGTGCCGGCCTTCGATTAAGATCGCCCGACCGAAGGAACTGACATGTCGATCACCAACACCCCGTTCATCGTCGACCGCCTGATTGGGTTTCAGAAGCTCGTTCGGGACACGATCATTGCCTCGCGCGACAAGCAGTCGATGTTCGAGGTCAGCCACTCCACGGCGGCCGACACGATTTACAAAATCGATACGGAAGTCGAACCGCTCTTGGAAGAGTTCTGCCAGGAATGGGGCAAGGTCACGCCGCTGATTCTGATTGCCGAGGGCCTGGAAGGGCCGAACGGCGAAGAGTGCGTGAAGGTGTTTCCGGAGGGCACGAAAGAAGAAGACGCGGTGCTGCGGCTCATCGTCGATCCGATCGATGGCACGCGCGGCATCATGTACGACAAACGCCCGGCGTGGGCGCTGGCCGGCGTCGCGCCGAACAAGGGGCCGAAAACGAGCCTGCGCGATATCGAAGTGGCCGTCATGAGCGAACTGCCCACTAGCAAGATGGGTTACGCCGACGTGCTGTGGGCCGTGAAGGGCCAGGGGGCGATGGCCCAGCGGGTGAACCTGACTACCGGCGAAGGCGTGCCGCTGGCCATCGGGGCGAGCAAGGCCACCACCATCCTTCACGGCTTCGCGACCGTCAGCAATTTCTTCCCCGGCACGAAGCTGCTGGCCAGCGAGCTGATGGAGCACATCGCCAAAAACAGCATCGGCGCCGCCGATGTCACCAAGGCGACCGTCTTCGACGACCAGTACATCAGCACCGGCGGCCAGTTCTACGAATTGATTAACGGCCACGACCGCTTCAACGCCGACCTGCGGCCGACGTTTTACGCCTTGCAAGGCCAGCCCGAAGGGCTGTGCTGTCATCCGTACGATTGCGCTACCCTGCTGATCGCCGAAGAGGCGGGCGTGCTGATCACCGATGAAAAAGGCCAACCCCTAGACGGCCCGTTGGACTGCACGACCGGCCTAAGCTGGGTCGGCTACGCGAACGCGACGTTGAAGAAGCAGATCGAACCGCTGGTGCAGGGCTTCTTGACGAGCAAAGCCAAGTAAATCCTTAAACGTCAGTCGACTCCTGCGAACTCCGGAAAACCGGGCCCGCAGGAGTCGACGTTAAGTCAAAACAGGTATTGGGTTTACTGACGGTCGAGCGTCCAGATCTGGATGCCATCCCGGCGATCAAAAAATGCCACGCTCGCCAAGCCGGCGAAGAACGTCGCCCCGCCGATAGATTCACAAACAGTCCGGGCCCACTGCAGAACCGGCTGAGCGCTGCTGACATCGCGACCCGACAGCAGTTCGGCCCAGCCATGAATCGGGACTTGTGCCTTCACCAGCAGAATGCCGGCGACGGCGCTGATCAGATAGACGCCCCAACCCCCGGCCAGCAGGAGAAGCGACGCCCGGCGCAGGCGAAACGGTCGGTCGTCATCGCAGTGTTCAATCACCGGCGTTTTCAGCCAGCGATACAAAGACGTGAGTACAGCGATCAATGAACACCTCGTGGGTCCGGCCCGGCTCATCCATGAACACGGGGCGACGCGATGGCGACGACCGGGCAGCCCATCCATGGGCCGTTCCCGCACAGCTTTTCAGCTCAGTCTGACGGCCGAATTCCTGCTTTCGCACGAACTCGACTCATCCTTCCGCGTCGCAAAATACCGCATGATTTTCGAGTCGCAATCAAAAAATTAACTTTTGTTCACAACTTGTTGATCACCTGTCACGAGAGGTGATTTCTTGATTTTCCGGTGAACACTACAACTTGCGCGCCACGCCTGTGGCACACACAACAACGGGTGTGCCTCAGACGCCGATGTCTTCGTTCCAGAGCTTCGGATTATTTTTGATGAATTCCGTCATCATGGCGATGCACGTCTCGTCGTGCAGATCGATGACCTCAATGCCGCTCGCCTGCATGAACTGACCGCTGCGGCCCCACTTGCTCTCGCCACCAGGGAAGGTGACCGATTCACCGACCACAACCTTGGGCACGCCGAACTGAATGGCCGCCCCGGTGCAGAGAAAGCACGGCATGAGCGTGCTGTACAGAACGGTGTCTTTGTACGTCACCTGCCGGCCAGCGTTTTTCATGCAGTCGATTTCGGCGTGAGCCATCGGATCGCCATGCTGCACGCGCCGGTTATGCCCGCGGCCGATGATTTTGCCATCGCGCACCAGCACGCTGCCGATCGGCAGACCGCCCTCGGCTAAACCTTGTTTTGCTTCGTCAATTGCCGCTTGAAGGAATGGGTCCATGGGCCGCGAATATAGCGAACGGCCGCGTGAAAACACGCAAAATTACGGCCGTTTGGTGAGTTTCACGATCACGTGGCCCGGCAGGAGCGGCTGATTGACTTCGATCACCTCGGCCCCCAACCGGCGCAGGCGGAGCGTCCGCTCGGCCTCGGCCAATTCCTCGGCGGCCTTGGGGCCCTTCATCGCCAGCAGCACATTGCCGGGCTTGAGCAGGCCGTGGCACCATTCGACCAGCGGCTTGAGCGCCCCGACGGCCCGGGCGGTGACGACGTCGAATGTCAGTTGCACGTCGGCCGCCCGGCTGTGGATCATGCGAACATTTTTCACGCCGACGGACTGGCAGATGTCGGCGACGGCATCGAGCTTTTTGTTGGTGGCGTCGATCAGCGTCACGATCGTATCCGGCCGGGCGATGGCGAGGATTGCGCCGGGCACGCCGCCGCCCGTGCCGACGTCGGCGATCTGGATCAATGACCGCCGGCCGGCCGCCTTGGGGATGTACGGCAGCAGCGTCAGGGCATCGGCGATGTGCTTGATCTCGGCATCGGCCCGGTCGGTGATGCGGGTGAGATTCATCACCTCGTTCTTTTCGATCAATCGGGTGATGTAGGCGTCGAGTTGCCCGATCTGTTCCTCGGAAAGCGTTACATCAGCGGCGGCGGCGAGTTCGGTCCAGAGTGGGTTCATCAGCAGCGTTCTCAAATCGTTCTTAGCGGCACAGGCCGGTGACCAAGTAATCGCGGAACTTGTCGTTATACAGCGCCCCGGGCCGGCGGCTTTGAATCCGCTCAACGGCGTCCGGGCCGGTCATGCCGTTGTACATCAGAATCAGGGCCGCCATCAGGGCCGAGCGATTCAGGCCCATGCCGCAATGGCTCAGGACGCGATCGCCCCGCCGGATTAATGTCGCCGCCATCTTGGCGACCGCGTGCAGACGGTCCAGATCGGGCATTTCGCCGTCTTGGATAGGCAGATAGACGTAAAGGAACTGGTCGACTTCGGTCGGCACGCCGTGATCGACGTCGCCTTCCAGATCGATCACGACATTGATGCCGCGATCCAGAATCGGCTGCCATTCTTCAATGGCGGCCGACAGGAACAAGTGCTCAGCGTCATCGAGGGCAACGATTTCAGTCAAAAAATCCACTCGGCCGATGGTAAGGGGCCGGACGCCGGTCGTCACCAACGCCGGCCGGCGCGGGGCATCGTCCGTGCTGAAATTGATGAAATCGTCCCGCCGAAACAGGCCGCGGCGTTCTGCCGTTCGATCGGCGGCGTCTTTGTCGTATACTGCTTAAAGGATTTATGTCACTTCTCGCACAGATTAAGTCGCCAGCCGACCTCAAAGGATTGACGGTCGAGCAGCTCGAACCGCTCGCCAAAGAGATTCGGGAAGCTATTTTCGCCGCCGTTTCAAAAAACGGCGGTCACTTGGCCAGCAATCTGGGCGTGGTCGAGCTGAC
>JAQGHK010000060.1 GCA_028288875.1 Phycisphaerales bacterium
AATTCTGGTTTATAATGGGCCGGGGATCGCGCTGGACAGCTATCGCGGGCAGTTGACGTCGATCTCGCACAACCTGCGGTACTACTGGCCGGACCGGCATTGGAATTTGTCGGTGCGGTGGCGGCCGGACTGGTCGCTGGAAGATTATTACGTGAACATCGCCACGCCGGCGACGTGGTCGAGCGAGCAGATTGACTGGGTGGATCTCGATCTGGACCTGATTCTTTCGCCGGATTCGCCGGAGCCGCTGCTGGATGACGAGGACGAGTTCACCCGGCATTCGGCAGCGTGGCATTACCCGGCCGATCTGGTGAAGCGGTGCTGGGCAACCGTCGAAGAAGTACGGCAGCTGATGCGGCAGGGGCGGCCGCCGTTTGATGGATCGATTGCGGCGTGGCGGCCGGCGGAGGCGAAGTGATCCTAGGCATTCTGTCCGATACCCATGGGGATTATGAGATCGCGACCCGCGCCATTCGCCTGCTGCGCGAACATGGGGCGAAGCGTTTGATTCACTGCGGCGATGTAGGCGACGAACGCGTGCTCGCCGCGATGGCCGGCATGCCTTCGACCTTTACGTTCGGCAACAACGACTGGGATCACGACGAACTGGAACAGTACGGCAACGCCATCGGAATCGACTGCGTGCAGTTCGGCGGCGGCCTGCTGTTGGACGGCAAGTACGTGGCGATCACCCACGGTGACAACCCGCGGACGGTCGCCCGGTTTTGCGAAGACCCGCAGACCGACTATCTGCTCACCGGCCATTCCCATGTTCGACAAGACAAGCGCGTGGGGCGGGTGCGGTGGATCAATCCCGGAGCGCTGTATCGCGCAGCGGTGAAGTCGGTTGCCACGCTGGATCTCGCGACCGACACGTTGGAATTCATCGAAGTTCCGGACGAATAACGCGCCATTTTTTTGCCGGCCGATTTGCCCTTACACTGCCCGGCGATGTCCGACGCCCCTTTTGTCATTCGCAGCTTCCGCCCGGCCGATCAGGCCGCGTGCGAGGCGCTGTATCGCGAAGGGGTTGCCGGCGGGCAGATCGCCGAAAATGATTCCGGCTTGGATATCGATGACATCCAGATGGCTTACATGAAGCCCCAGGGTAATCACTTCTGGGTCGGCGAAACCGACGGTCAGATCGCCGGCATGATCGGCGTGATGCACTTCGACGGCGTCGGCGAAATCCGCCGGCTGCGCGTAGGACGCGGCTTTCGGCGGCGGGGCATCGGGTCGGGCCTGTTGGAAATGGCGCTGACCTTCTGCCGCGAGCAGAATTACCTGAAGGTGGCGCTCGATACTTTCGTCGAGCGCGAGCCGGCTGTGAAGCTGTTTGAGAAGTTCAAATTCACGCACGGCCGCAGCCGGAACTATTCGGGCAAAGAGCTGATGTACTTCTACCTCGATCTCTACAGCGGCGACGCCAAGGACGGCAACGGGTGAGCCAGAACGCTTCGGATTATCTATCGGAATCGATCGATCAGACGGCGGCCCTGCTGGCCGGCATTCGCGCGATGGGGCCGGCCGTGGATCAATTGGCGGCGATGCTGACCACGGCGTGGGGCGGCGGTGGGAAAATCCTGTTCGCCGGCAACGGCGGCAGCGCGGCGGACGCGATGCACTTCGCCGAAGAATTCGTCGTTCGGTATCGCCGCGATCGGAAGGCGCTCGCCGCGATCGCGCTATTGGATACGACCGTCGTCACCTGCGCCGGCAACGACTTGGGCTACGGTCAGATTTTCAGCCGGCAAGTCGAAGCGCTCGGACGCCCGGGCGACGTGTTCGTTGGCCTCACCACCAGCGGCAACAGCCAGAATATCGCGCTCGCCTTTGAAGCGGCAAAACGGAATGGCCTGAAAACTGTCGGCTTCTTGGGGAAAGATGGCGGCAAGTGTAAAACGCTTTGCGATCTGCCGCTGGTCGTGCCCAGCCCGGTGACGGCGCGGGTGCAGGAGATGCATAAGCTGATTTTTCACAGCTTGTGTGAATACGTGGATGCGTGGGCGCTCGGCGAGATTTGAGCGATCGCCTGCAGCGAAGAACGGCGAGCATGCTCGCCGGCTACACGTAGGTGTAGCGCCTTCAGCTTTTTGGCTGGGTGTTGAACTTCAACTGATCGCTTCGGCAGACCTTGGTTCCACAGAATCGCTTGAGTTGATCGAGCGCGATGTTGTGGTCATCATCACTCTCGGCCGCACAGCAGTCGCTTAGCACAATGATCTCATAGTCGTTCATGTACGCGTCGTGCGCTGAAAACAGCACGCACAGATTCGTCGCGATCCCGGTCAGGATCAGCCGCCGGACCTTTAACGATTCGAGCAGCGGCACCATTGATGTGGCGAAGAAGGCGGAATGCTTGGGCTTGAGGATGAAGTAATCATCCCGCCCCGGTTTGAGTCTGCGTGCCACATGGCGGCCACGCGCACTTTTGCGAACGGCGTGCCGGTAGATGTCGCTGAAGTTGCTTCGCCATTGGCCATAGTTGTCGTTGGCGTAGATTACCGGCACGTTGGCGGCGCGGGCTGCGTGACGGACGGCAAGCAGGGCCTTCGCCATTTTTTCGGCCCAAGGCAGAACGTTTTCACCGCCGGGAAATTCCAAGTCATTGATCACGTCAATGACGACCAAGGCAGTGCCATAAGAAACGACACGGGGCATGGACGATTGTATCGCCATGCCCCGTGTGAATGCAGTTTTATTTCGATCGAACGGACCGTGTTACACGGTTTCGAACGGTAGAGCCGGGCTGTACGGGCTGGCGCCGGCCAGGTTGTAAGCCCGGACATGGATGTAATAGGTGATGCCCGGCCGCAGGTCGCCGAAGGTGGCGCCGAAGGTATCGCCGGAGATGTTCAGCACATCGACGAGCGACGTCTTACCGAAGCTGGGCGAAGTGGCGACTTCAATGCGGTAGCCGGTCAGGCCGACATTGACGTTATCCGCGAACGCGAAACGAATAACCGAACTGGCCCGCTGACGGACGGCAAGGTTGGTCGGTGGCTCGGTCGGGGCGGTAACACTCTGAACGTTCACCACGCCCGTGCGGCGGCCGGAGTAGCCGGTGGAGTCGGTCGCGACGGCGTAATACTGCTGGTCGCCCAGCAGGTTGGTCGTGCTGGTCTGGATGCTGTAGGCGCGGTTCTTGGTATAGGTCCGCACGCCGATCGGCGTGTCGCTGTCTTTCTGCAGGCCTTCGATGCCGTTGGATTCTTTCCAGAACGACACGCCGCTGAGCGTATCGCCGTCGGCATCGGTGATGGCGGCGGCCGATAGCGTGATATTCGTGCCGGCGGCTACTGGCGACGGAGTGATGGTGAATGAGCGAATCACTGGGGCCGATTTGGCGGTGAAGCCGAAGCTGAGGTCGCTGATGGCATCGGTACTGGAGACCGTGAGCTTGCGTTCATTGGCCACGCCACCGATGTCGAGAGCCGTCGTCTTCGTCACAACATGCGTGGCAGGGTTCCATTCATCGGCGGCGTTGTAGTTCACCTCATAACCCAGATCCTGAAATTGGCCGACCGTAATCGCGCTCAGTGGCATCAGCGTTCCCGCAGGTTCGATGAAGCCGGTCATCAACTCTTCGTGAAGCACATCTTCTTTCCAATGGGATTCACGCGTGCCCGAACTAAACGTGTTTTCGATTGGTACGGAAAGATTATTGGTTTTGAAAAGCCGGTCGTATTCGCGCACGGCGTTTTCGCCAATATATCGCGGACTTTTGCTGTTACGGCCGGTGATCAATTGTTGGGCGACCCAAGCCGTGCCAAGTCCTAAGGCGTGACCGATTTCATGGGTGATGATGTCCACCAATCCGCTGTTCGTCGCGTCATCGGCGTCGATGGTCACATCACCGCGATAGGCGAGGTAATCTGATCGGATGGCCGACGGACCGGCGTAGGCGAGAATACCACTCGGCCCGTCGATCGGCGCGATGTGCACATCAAGCACGAGATCGTCCACGACGCTGCCATCACGCTGCGGGACATCAGGCAGATCGCCGGTGATGACCTGCTCCCATCGCTGGGCGGCGGTGATCAGGGCAGCCTTGATCACGGGACTAGCCGCCGGATCAATATTGCGATACTCGATGTTGAATCGTCCCTGAACCGTGCCGTTAACCGTGGCGACGGTCGATTTAAAGTCGGTTGAGGACAGCGTCGTGCCGATCTCGTAATCGCCGGCGGCCAGTCCCGTGAAGGTGTACTTGCCGCGTTTGTCGGCGACGGTGGATTGCTCGCCGTTGTCGAACACGCCGTTCGCGTTGGCGTCGATGAAGACGGTTGTGCCGCGCATTGCGGATTCATTGGAATCGAAGGTCTTCGATCCATCGGTGTCATTGAAAATGAAGCCCGAAACGGTGGCGAACTGCAGGCGCGGTTCAAGACGGTCAATCATCATGTGTTAGTCTCAAAAACAACCCGAATTGGACCGGTCATGCCGGGATACGTCCACAGCGACGCCGCCAGAGTCAATCTATTACAAACCCAACGCCCCGATTTGTAAACGCCAGCCTTCGCCGGCGTCAGGCTGGGCGACCCCTGATTACTGATCTTCGTCCTCGCTGGCTTTCCAGGGATAAAACTGCCGGCCGATGGTCTTGGCCATGCCGTCGTAGAGTTCGGTCCGGACGGAGGCATAGCTGCCTTCCTCGCGGCCCTTGGCAGCACTGGTTTCGTAGTTGAGCGGCAGGCCGTCCACGCTGTCATTGGGATACAGGCTGGCGCCGGTCTTGGCGTCGATCACCTTGATCGATACGTAAGCCTTGCCTTGGAACATTGATTGCCCGCCGGCCAAGGAACCGATGCCGCCACCCTGCAGATCGACATAAATCACCTGTTCGGCCCCGACTGCTTTGGCGATCTCCGGAATCGCCATTTTGGCAAATTCTTTCGGCTTGTTGTTCCGCAGATCGAAGATCTTTTCGGTCTTGACGATCTTGGCGACCTTTTTTTCGTCCAGCTTGTCCTGCAGGCAGCGGGCGAGCAGTTCGGCGTCGTTGGCCATCAGGTCGGGCGTGCGGTAGTTCTCGACCAGAACGACAGTCGGCACGTCCTTATTCAAGATGTATTTGGCCGGAATAGACTGTTCTTGCGACAGCTTGTACGCGACCGCGCCCAAGGCTGTGCAGCCGGTGGCGACCAGCGCCGCCGACGTCAGCACGACGGCCGTGAGGCAACGAACCCAAAATCGATGGCGGGGGGATTGCAGGGACAACAGAGGATCCTCGGTTTATTCCTCGGACGGGTGCTGAATCAGCCGCTTCACAACTTCGTTCGTCATGCTGTTCACGGCCCCCGCGTACATCACGCGATCGTTGGCGTTGAGAACGCCTTCCTTCGGGGCTTTTTCAGGGAATTGCGATTTGATGCCTTCTTCGGAAAAGCCGACAGTGCCGACCTTTTTGTCGTCGATTTCAATCACTTTGAGCGTGGCGTCGATCTTGCCGAGATAGAGCTGTGATCCGCCGTCGGCGCGGGTGCTCAGGTCATTCACTTCAACGTAGATCAGCCGTTCGACGCCCAGTTTGCCGGCGTACTCGGTAACGGGGATGGCTTCCAACTCCGGATGCTCGCGCTGGTATTTCACAAACGAAGCCGGCGGATACGGGAACTTCACGCCCGTCATGTCCTTCACGTCGGCCTTTTGGGCGATGAGCAGCTTATTGATGATGCTGTTGCCGGCATCCACCTGCAGATTCGGCCAATCCAAGAGGACGGACTTATCCGCGTAGATCATGATGCCGACGGTGTGGCCGGTGAGCTTTTTGTAGGCCGCATCGACGTCGGGAACGGGGGCTTTGGCCGCGAGTGCGCCCAGCAGCTGGCAGCCGCTTAACCCCAACAACAGCGACGACACAGCCAAACGCTTGAACCGCATGAACTACCCTCTGGGCGGAGTGTAACAAAAAGAACCGGCGGCGCGCAGCACTGATTTGGGGCGATCAACCGACAGTCAGGACGATCTTCCACGCCCAAGCCGCGAACGCCATGGCGGGCCAGACCATCAGGTGCGTTTTGGTCGGCGCCATCCGCAACAATCGGTAGGCCGGCCGGCCGGTGACGGCGACGTAGACCGCCGACCAGAACGCCGCCGCCGTCAGAAAGCACAGCACCATCCCAAACGGCTGGGCGATGAATGATGACACGAGCTTCCCCCGGACGGCGTCGGCAAAGCTGGTGGTCATCCCGCAACCCATGCAGGGAATGCCCGTCGCCTGCAGGAATCCGCACGGCTGCATGCCCAGGCCCTCATGCGTGCCGAAGCCGCGTGGGTCGGGCCGGAGGTAGGCGGCGATGATCAGCACCGCCAGCGCTCCCGCCGCCACGGCCACGGCCAGCAGGCGCGGCCAAGGCGTCAGTGGTGGCGAAAAATCGTTGCCGACGTAAATCGGTGGGGCAGTCACGCGCGTCATTATCTGCATTTTTCGTCGCCGGGGCTACGATACCGGTATGAGCAAATCCGCATTAATCGTCTGGGGCGGCTGGGACGGCCACGAACCCAAGCAGGTGGCCGAGATTTTTGAGCGTGTGCTGAAGGAAGACGGCTTTTCCGTCACCGTCGCGGATTCGCTGACGGCCTTCGATGACGCGGCCAAAGTCGCGGCGCTGAATCTCATCGTTCCCGTCTGGACGATGGGCAAGATCGAAAAACAGCAGTTGGAAAATGTGGTGAAGGCCGTCGAGAGTGGTGTGGGCATCGCCGGCTGTCACGGCGGCATGTGCGACAGCTTCCGCGAAGCCACCGAATGGCAGTGGATGACCGGCGGCCAATGGGTGGCCCACCCCGGCAATGACGGCGTGAAATACATTATCAACATCCAGCACGGCAGCAGCCCGATCGTCGCCAACATCGGCAACTTCGAGGTCGCTAGCGAGCAGTACCTGATGCACACCGACCCGAGCAACAAAGTGCTGGCCACGACGACCTTCCCCGTCGCCGACGGCCCGCACAGCGGCAACGGCCGGTTTGAAATGCCCGTGATCTGGACGCGCATGCACGGCAAAGGAAAAGTGTTCTACAACAGCCTCGGCCACCACGCCGACATCGTGGCGGCGGAACCGAATCTGACGATCATGCGCCGCGGATTCAACTGGGCCGCCCGAACGTAAGAACGGTCGAAGTGCTCCCTCTCCGGGTATTGCCGGGAGAGGGTAGGGTGAGGGCTTCAACCGGCCAGCACCGAACGTGAGGCATAGCCAAGTTTAGTGACGGCATCTGAACGTCAATCGCGACCGCTTCGATTGAAGGTTGCCGTCGCAAGCCCTCACCCTAACCCCGCGTGCCTGCGGCATCTCCCGGCAATACCGGGAGACGGGACAAAAGGATCACCATGAAACTTTCCATCGCCGGCTGGTCGTTGCACAAGTTGTTCTGGGCGAAGGAAGACGCGCTAAAGCTCGTTGATTTTCCCTCGCTCGCCCGCGATCAATTCGATCTGGACGCGATCGAAATCAACAACCTCTTCTTCGACAGCACACGTCCGTCGCAGCTCGACAAGCTCCGCTCCGCTGCCGAAAAGGCCGGCGTAACGATGCTGAATATCGCCGTGGATGAACACGGCGAGCTGTCGTCGATCGATCGCGGCGCGCGAGCCGTCGCCTTGGCCAATTACGCACGCTGGATTCCGATCGCCGCGTATCTCGGCATCCCTGCCATTCGCTGCAACAGTGGCGGCCAGCACGCGCCGAATCACAAGGCGGCCGTGGAATGCTGCATCGATAGCTTCCGCCATCTCTGCGAAGTGGGGCGGCAGCATGGCGTGAAGATTCTGATCGAGAACCACAATGGCCTCTCGTTCGATCCTGCATTCATCGTCGAACTCGTCCGCCGCGTGCGGCTGACGCAGGGCGAGGAAGCGATTGCCGTATTAGCGGATTTCGGCAATTGGCCGGACACGGTTGATCGTTATGCCGCCTTGGGCGACGTGCTGCCGTACGCCTCGGCCGTGCATGCGAAGGTGAACGATATCGATGCCGATCTGAACCACCCACGTTTCGACCTCGGCCAGTGCGTGAAACTTTGCCGCAGCGCGAAATACGACGGCCACTTAGGCATCGAATACGAGGGCGAGACCGCCGACCCCATTGAAGGCGTCAAAAGGGGCGTCCGACTGCTGAGAAAGCTTCTGAGCGACCACGCATAGCCGCGAGTTCGCTCGCGTTGGGACCGAAGTTATGACGCAATGCTGCCGGTTTTCCTGATCCGCGTTTGGCAATCGGCACGGTCGCGGGTAAATAAGTCTCACGAATGGTCATCACGATTGATGGGCCGGCGGGGTCGGGTAAATCGACTGTCGCCGAGGAAGTAGCACGCCGGCTCGGACTCTCGTTTTTGAACACGGGTCACATGTACCGCGCGATCGGCCTGGCCGCGCGCCGGCGGGAGATTGATCTGAACAATCAGATCGAGCTCGCCTACGTGGCCAAGCACGCCAAAATCGAGTTCGACTGGTCCAAGTACCCGCCGCCCGTGATCCTCAACGGCGAACGCGTCACGCATCTGCTGGGTGGCCGCGATGTCAGCGAAGCGGCCAGCTATGTCGCCCTGGTTCCGGCGATCCGGGAACAGATGGTGAAGCAGCAGCGTGAGATCGGCGATCATCTGCGCGATCTGGTGACCGAAGGCCGTGACCAGGGCACGATCGTCTTCCCGACGGCCGAATTTAAGTTCTACGTCGATGCCTCGCCCGATGAGCGGGCCCGCCGCCGGTTCGTGCAGTTGCGCAACCGGGCTGAGCAGATCGAATACAAAGAAATCCTCGACCAGATCCTGGTCCGCGATAAGCGCGACCGCGAGCGCCTGGTCGGCCCGCTGGAAAAGCCCAAGGACGCCATCGAAATCGATTCGACGCACCTGAGCTTTGAAGACGTGGTGCGGCACATCATCGGCCTGGTCGAAACGAGGCACGCCACGTGACGGTCCAAGCCTCGGCCGTTCCGCATCGGACGACCGCGTTCTACAAGTTCTGGAAAAACCTCTGCGCGGGCGTCCTGCGCGTGATGTTCGATCAGAAAAACTACGGCCTGGAGAACATCCCCACCGAGGGCGGTGTGCTGGTGGTGAGCAACCACGTCAGCTACCTCGACCCCGCCATTATCGCCGCAATCTCGCCTCGCCAATTCGCGTTTCTCGCAGACTCTGGGCTTTGGACCTTCAAGCCGTTCGGCTGGTCGATTTCCCGCTTAAACGCCTTCCCCGTCACGCAAGGTAAAGGCGACGTCGGCGCGATGAAGAAGACCATCGCACTGCTGAACGACGGCTGGGCGCTGACGGTCTTCCCCGAAGGCATGCGTACGCTTACCGGCAAAATGATGCCGGTGCAGGCCGGCGCCGCACTTATTATCCGCCGTACGAATGTCCCCGTCGTGCCCGCATACATCTGGGGCGGGTATCACGTGTGGCCGAAGCACAACCTGCTTCCGCGGCGCGGGCATGTGAAAGTGATCTTCCGTCCGGCAATGGATATGTCGAAACTCGGCGCGAAGGAAATCACCGCCGAGCTGTCGCGTGTGTTTCATGAGATGGAGGCCGAGGCCCTGGAGCGCTTCGGCCCGCCGGGGCGGCCATGACGCCGCCGCTAACATTGGCGCAGCTGACCGAACTGCTCCTCAAGTTCCGCCGCGATCGCGACTGGGAACAATTCCACACCGCCAAAGACCAGATGCTGTCGCTCACCCTGGAGGCGGCCGAGGTGCTGGAACTCGCCCAATGGCGTGAAGGCGATGCCCTCGATCAGCATCTTCTCCAGAGCAAAGAAGCCCTCGGTGACGAGCTGGCCGACGTGCTGAACTGGGTGCTGCTGATCGCCCACGATCAGAAGATCAATATCGCCGACGCGATGGTGAAGAAGATCGCCAAAAACGCGATCAAGTATCCAATCGCCGAGGCAAAGGGGCGCGCCGACAAATACACGGCGTACCAGCGCGAAACGCCCGATGCCGGCTCTTAAATCACGGCGAGAATGACCCGACGGAACGCGTCAAGGCTTACGCCGTAGACCAGGTGCGACGCCAGTGCGTATGCGTGCGTTGATAACGGCGTTTGCGTCGGCGGCGGCGTCAGGCCGAGCGCCGGCACGGCGGCATTGTCCGCCGTCGCCCAGACCGCCGCGCCGTATAGACCGCCCTCACCTGTGGCGATCACCGGTGCGACTTCCGCCAACGCCCCATAGATCGCGCCGGTGCCGCCGCCCATGGCGTAGTGCATCAATTCGCCGGCGGCCGCCTTTTGCGATCGTGGGATCGGCGTGTCGGCAACATTCCGGGCGATCGCTTCGGCAGCTTTTACGGTCGAGGAATCGCCGCTGCTCGGACTCGGCTCATCGGTGAGCGTCGCCTTGGAGGCCATGTAGCCGGCCTGAAATTGTTCCATCAACCAGGACGCCGCCAAACCGGCCACCAGGCCGGCGACAGCGCCTCGGACCATGTCCTCAACTTTTCCGTCGCAGTGAAGTGTCGATTTTTGCATTCCGATTGTCCTTGGTCGTCTGACCGACTGTAGCGCCGCCGTGCTGCCGCGGTAGCGTTTTCCTCTTCGCCGAGAGGAAGATTTGCCGTTCAATGCGTGTATTCTGGGCCGTATGGCTCAGAAGATCATCCGCGACCCGGTCCATGATGTGATCGCGCTGCGGACCGACGTCCCCGTCGAACGGCTGATGTTCGACCTCATCGGCCGCAGTGAGTTCCAGCGGCTTCGTCGCATCCGCCAACTCGGCATGGCCAGCCTGGCGTACCCCGGGGCCGACCATTCCCGCTACAGCCATTCGCTCGGCGTGATGGAAACGGCCCGGCAGATCCTGACGCAGCTGGCGACGCAGATCAAAATCGATCCGTTCGACTACGCTGCCTGTCTGGCCGCGGCGTTATTACACGATTTAGGCCATGGCCCGTTCAGCCACGTGTTCGAACGCGTCAGCGGCGTGGATCATGAGACGCTCACCTACCGCGTCATCAACGACCCGGCCAGCGGCATCCACCAGACTTTGCGCGAGTTCGACCCCGCTCTACCGGCCCGTGTAGTCGGCCTATTGAAGGGCGAACCCGCACCATCGTATCTGTCCGATTGCCTCTCCAGCCAGCTCGACGCGGATCGCCTCGATTACCTACTGCGCGACAACATGATGACCGGCAGCCAGTACGGCAATTACGACCTGCGATGGCTGGTGCAGAACATGAGCGTCACACCAGATACGGGTCGGCTGGCGATCGCAGTGAAGGGCTTGAGCGCCGTCGAGGCGTATCTGCAGTCGCGGTATCACATGTACCGCAACGTCTATTTCCACAAGGTCGTCCGATCGGCCGAGGGCATGGTGAAGATGGCCTTGCAGCGGGCGAAGCGATTAGCGGTGCAGGACCGGCTGGAATGGCCGCCAGAGAATGACCCGGTCTATAAGACCTTGCTCGGCCTGGAAATGCGGATCAGCGAGTTCATCGAGCTCGACGACGTGTCCGTCATGCAGTGCTTCAAGAGCTGGACGCGGAGCGACGATGCCACCCTCGCTTCAATCTGCCAGGGCCTGCTCTATCGCCGCTTGTTTAAGACGATCGACTTGTCGCGCATCCCAGATCAATCACGCATCCCGGAACTCGTGGCCCGGGCCCACATGCTGGTGGACGACGCCGGCGGCGAGAGCGATTACACGCTGTTCTACGACGCGCCCGCCGACACGCCGTACAAGCTCGGTGGGGCGGAAGCGAGCGCGGCCAAGGAGATTCTGATCCTGGAATCCGATGGCCGCACGAAAACGCTGGCCGAGGTGTCGCCGTTCGCGGACGGGCTGATTCGTCAGCTATCCTTCCAGCGGCTGCACGTGACGGAATCGTGGCGCGATCGGGTGGTGGCGGCGTTGGAGCTGTGAACGAAACTAGCGAGTTCAAACCGCCGAACGGGCCCGGCGTGTTCCCTCTCCCGGTATTGCCGGGAGAGGGTAGGGTGAGGGCTTCGACCGGGCGGCTACGAACGTCGGCTAACTTCCTTGCCGATAGGCTCTTCCGTCGAGATCGGAAGAGCA
>JAQGHK010000113.1 GCA_028288875.1 Phycisphaerales bacterium
GGTGGCAGATGCGGTTCGAATTCGCCGATCACACACCGGAGGCAATCCCCGCCGATGATGTTGTTCCGACGAGGGAACAGCCGTCGGCGCAGATGCGGATCTACACAGTCGGGCCGCCGGCACCGCTGCCGGGCGAGTATCGGGAAGGCCCGTCGCGTTTGCGGCGGGTCGTACATCCCCTGACCCGCCGGGTGTCATCGGTATTGCCCGTGCCCAAACCGTTGCCCGATGCGATTGCAGCGGGACACTTTGGCCAGGACGACGATGGCAAGCCTAACCGGCCGCAGCCGGAGGAAGTGCGGGCGATTACCGAGGCCCACGCCGAACAGCTGGTCAGCTACCTTTGCCGGATCGACGACTTCACGCTGGGCGGCAAGCAACAAGCCGCCGACGCGTTCAATGCCGGGATCGCAAAGTACGCCGAAGACTTCGGACAGCCCGCGGCGGATCGTCTCTGGGCGTACTGCCACCGAATGGCCGATTCCCCCGAGCGGGCGAAGAGCGCCTGGCAAAGGTGATCAGTTAAATTGCGATTTACTCTATCGGGCTTTCGTGCCATGGTGAATCGATCCCATCACCACCACTGGAGGAAGCTGATGCCGCAGAGTACTCAGATTGATATTGCCACCCTGACGCCGGTCGAGCGGATCGCGCTGGCCGACGTTTTGTATGACAGCGCCATGCAGGAGATCGACGAACTCCAGCACCGCATCAGCCCGGACGAACTCGCCGAGATCGATCGCCGGATCGCGAAACTGGATGCCGGCGAGGAAACTCTCGTTGCTTGGGATGACGCCTATGCCCGACTAACGCAGGGCAGATGATTCGTATTCGGCTCACCGCCAGTGCCGAACAGGATGTCGAGCGTGCGGCCCGGTGGTGTGACGAAAAGCAGCCCGGACTCGGCAAGCACTTTCTGCTCGATCTTCGACACACCCTCGATCGCGTCGGCTTGTTCCTGGAGGGGTAAAACATTCGTCGGACGCTGCTGGCACGCTTCCCGTATGCACTGACGTATCGTTCTAGCGATTCAGTCGTTCTCGCCCTGACCGTACTGCATCAAAAGCAGCAGAGAATCCATTTATCGTTTGGTGCCGAGAACCAATAGCAAGGCCCACGCGGCAATCGCGTGGGCTTTGCTGCTCGCTCATGCGGAAAGCGATTTACTTGTCCGCTTTCTTAGGCGGATCGAATCCGCCGCACAGGTAGACGACGCCGGCCACCAGAGCGATCGGCGTGGCCATCGCCACGGCGGTAGCCACGCCCGCACCGACGGTCGTCGCCACCGCGGCGAGGCCGCCCTTGACCAGCCCCATCTTCGCAAAGCCCGTGATGGCAGCGTCCGCGACGCGGTCCGCCACAAAATCATTCCCTACGCTCATTCGAAGCTCCTTGTGAGAAACACCTATGGGTCCAACGCAGTTCAGTGACGCCGACGACGCAGGCCAACCAGGCCTGTCAGCAGCAGCGTCGCGCCCGACGCCGGCTCTGGCACGGTGTTGGTGAAGTTGAAATTTGAAATCGTTTGGTCCGACCCGCTGCCCACGCCGCCGGTGCTAGCGGTGAAGCCGACATAGGCCGTTGACCCGCCGAGCAGGGTCGTCAACGCGGGGCTGAGCACGTAGGTGGCCGAGTAGGTGCCGCCGGTGACAGTGTCTTTCAACGATTCACTAACAAACGACCCACCGGCGTAGCCGATCGTGACGTCGATCGGGTGACCGGTGTAAAAGTCCACCGGCACGGTCTGGGTTGCACCGCCGTTGACCAAGCCGTTCTTATACAATCCGGTGTTGGAGGGGCTGAAGCCGATCAGTTGCAGACCGATCGCGAGGCTCGGCGTGATACCGCCGTAGCCAAGTTGCCCGTCGGCCGGTCCGACCGCAGCCGCACCGGACGGCCCGTTCTGCAGTACGAAGGCAACGCCCTGGGTGGTGCCCTGATTGATGTTCACGGCGGTGTAGGTGAACGACGCCGTGAACGTCGAGACGTTCTGCGGGGTCGTGGCGAAGATCGACCGCGACTCCCCGAGTCGCTGATTGGTCAGCTGGATACTGCCCGCACCGGTCGAAACGGTCGGCGGCGAGGCATTGTCGGTCTGGTTGATGGCAAAGCCCGAGAAGTTGCCGAACCCGGCGATGGCCGCGTGTGCGGGCGTGGCGGTCACTAACGCTGCGCCACCGATTAGCGCGGCAGCACGTAGGGCCATAGGCCCCCGAAACGAGGTGAGAGCGGACATGGAAATCCTTTGGACAGAAAGCGGCTACGGCAGAGAATGATGATGACGCGATCTCTCCCAGGCGGGCCGGCCCCGTAGCGGCCCGGCCCGCGCTTGATATGCACGGCCTCCCCAGCCATGCAACGCTTATAGTGTAACAACTCATAGTGTGTAGACCAAATGTAAAATCGGCGCGATTGTTCTCACGTGTCCCTCCGCGTCGTTAATCCGCAACAACATTTTGGTTCGGCAGTCCGTCGCTACAGGGAATCGCTCGGTTATTCGCAGGAGCGGTTGGCAGAACTTGCGGGCATCCACCGTAACTACGAGGGTGCGGTGGAGCGGGGCGAGATCGGAAGAGCA
>JAQGHK010000151.1 GCA_028288875.1 Phycisphaerales bacterium
GCCCCTGGAAGCGCTGGCGGCCGCGATCCAACGAGCGATGGCACCGGCATCGTTGCGTGCCGTGAATGCTTAGCCGTTCGGGCTCCTTCATCGTTCATTTTGTGCAAAGTGTTCGTTTTTCGCTTGATTTTGGCACTCTTACGGTCAAACTGCCGCGACAAACACGCGCCCTCCCAGACAATAATTTGATGAATGCTACGTTTGATCAGGCAATGGGTCAGGCCGCCGAATGATGAACCGCTGTAACGACTGGGGCCGCGCCATGGATCGCCGTCGCGGCTGGGGGGCCGCGATGTTGCTTGGCCTTGTCGCGCTAACAGCCAGCGGCCAATCCACACCGACCACGTCGCCCGCCGCCCAGGATCTAGCCCTTCCCGCAGCGGCCGGCGGCACCGTTCGGCCACTGGCGATACCGCCATCCTCCAAAGCCGTCGTGCTCCTGTTCGTCTCGACGGAGTGTCCTATCTCGAACAGCTACGCTCCGACGATCTCGAAGCTGTCCCGCCAGTTCGCGGATCAAGGCATCCCCTTCTTTCTAATCTACGCCGACACCGATATTCATGCCGCCGAGGCGCTGCGACACCAGAAAACTTACGCCCTGCCCGGCGTCGCGCTTCTTGATCCGATGCACCAGCTGGTGCGCGCCATGCAGGCCACCGTTACGCCGGAAGTGGTAGTCGTGAACCCGGACGGGGTGATCTGTTATCGCGGCGCGATTGACGATCAATACGCCGCCGTCGGCCGAAAGCGGTTTGCCGCGACGCAGCATTATCTGTCCGACGCGCTGACCCAAATCGTCTGCGGCCAGACGGTCGCCGTAAAGGCTGTAAAGCCGATCGGGTGCGGCCTGTAAATCAACGGGGAACGAGAAATAACGATGAGTAATGAATTGACGAACTCGACACAAAACAACGAACGATCGACACGCCCACGACGGATTCGCACCGTCAGTGGCCTGATGTCGCTCGTGATCGCTGGCGGTTTTACGCTGCTGCTCAGCCGCACGCACTCCGAAGCGCTCCCGCCGTCGGCGACTCCTGCAGAGGTGACGTTCGCCCACGACATCGCCCCGCTGCTGTACGCCAACTGCGTCTCCTGCCACCACGACGGCGGTGGTGGCCCGTTCCCGCTGATGACCTACAAGGACGCGGCCAAGCACGCGGACCTGGTCGCCCAAGTGACGGCATCCCACCAGATGCCGCCGTGGAAAGCGGAAGCCAACTACGGCACATTCATGAACGAGCGGCACCTGAGCGAGGAACAGATCGCCCTGTTCGCCAAATGGAATGAAGCCGGCAAACCCGCCGGTGATTTGGCCGCCGCGCCCGCGCCGCCGAACTTTGATCACGACGCGGAATGGGCGCTCGGCAAGCCCGATCTGGTTGTCCAATTGCCGGAAACCTTTACGGTGCCCGCTGACGGGCGCGACATCTATCGCTGCTTCGTGATCCCGCTGAACGTCACGGAAGACCATTTCGTGAGCGCCGTCGAATACCGGCCGAGCAACCGCAGCGTAGTGCATCACGCGATCCTTTACCTCGACCAGGCCGGCCAGGCACGGCAGCTGGAAAAGCAGTTCCACACCGATCATCCCGAAGACAAGCAGGCCGGCTATTCCCGCTTTGGCGGGCCCGGCTTCCTGCCCGGCGGCGGCTTGGGGGGTTGGGCACCGGGCGCAATGCCGGCCCTTCTTCCGCCGGACGTCGCCCGGACGCTGCCCAAGGGGAGCGATCTGATCATCCAGACGCACTTCCACCCGACCGGCAAGCCGGAAACGGAGCGTTCCACGGTCGGCATTTACTTCGCCAAGCAGGCGCCACAACACAAGCTACTGCCGCTGATACTGGGCAACCGCTCGATCAACATCAAACCCGGCGATAAGAACTACGTCGTGACAAGCGACTGGACACTGCCAGCCCCCATCACGCTGATCGGCATCACGCCGCACGCGCACCTGGTCTGCAAATCGATGGACGTGTGGGCGACGCTGCCGTCCACCGCCGACGGCGAGCAGAAGGTGCCGCTCATCCGGATCGCCGATTGGGACTTCAACTGGCAGGGCACGTACCGCTACGCAGCTCCGATGCACCTGCCGGCCGGCGCGACGCTCCATATGCAGTACATCTATGACAATTCGGCCGACAACGAGCGGAACCCTAACACGCCGCCGAAGCGCGTTCGCATGGGCGAGCAGACGACCGACGAGATGGCGTACTGCTTCCTGGAAGGCTTCGCCGATCGGCCGCTGGATACGCTGTCACTGAAACTCTCAATGATGAGCCGCCTGCGCAAGAATGCGACCCCGACGCCAGCGCCGGCTGCCAACTGACCGGCCAAAAGCTATTTCAAACGAGAAGGCCCTGCTCGATGAGCGGGGCCTTCTCATTTTGATCGTTTCAGACCGGTACGGCTAAGCAACACGCAACAGCACATCGGTATGTTGTTCATCAACAGGTGGCAGCAACCGGGCGTCATCTTGGCGAGCCGATTAAGCGCATAAGTGTTCTATTCTCAGTCACTTGATTTCATATCCATCGCTCAGATTCTGTTGTAATTGATTTGCAGGTGCATTTGACCTCAGGCTCAGACTGGACTTTTTTGCAAGCAAGCGTAATCTATATCCGATATCTCCTGTAGATGAAGTAGGAGAAAGAACTGGAGCTGTGTCCGATGTCGAACCTCATGATCCACTCGCCGATGGTCCTTCCGCCCATGATCTGGCCGGTCGGCGTGACGTGCGTGGGTTATTCGTGGGCGGCGTACGCGTACGCTTGGCAGCGCGCCATGGCGCTGTCGGCATCGCGCATTTCAGTACCGTTTGATCCGAGTTGGAATTAAGGGGGCCGCCGTGCTGCAAGCTGCCGCTCCGTTTCAGCCGAGATTACCGTTGTCTGACCTCGAACGCCGACGCATGATTCTGCACTTGGCGCGGAATGTGGCGCACGCGCGCCAGCAGGCCGGCTGGACTCAGCATCAGTTGGCGCGGGCCGCCGACTTATCGCGTGCGACCATTCACCTGATCGAAGCCGGCGCATGCGACCCGCGCCTCTCAACAGTGACCAGCCTCGCGCAGGCATTGGGGCAAACCGCACTGAGCCTGTTTGAAGACCGCCTCAGCGAAGCCGGCCGTAAGATCGCGGATATGTAAGACGGCCCGCGCCGGCCTCAAGCGATATCCGGCGATCACTCCGCTGGTGCCGTGGTGAAGGCGGGTGCGAGTGGATCGTCTGCCCTATCTGTCGGCGCGACGGCCAGCCCCATGGCAATCTCATACTTGCCCTGATCGAACTCCCCTTCCCACTTGCTCACGCAAATGGCGGCGATGCCGTTGCCGATGAGGTTCGTTATCGCCCGCGCCTCGCTCATGAAACGATCAACGCCCAGCAGGAGCGCGAGTCCTTCGACCGGCAGCACATGCGTCGCACTGAGCGTCGCCGCCAGCGTGACAAAGCCGCCGCCCGTGACGGCGGCCGCGCCTTTGCTGGTCAGGATCAGAATGCCCATGATCCACAGCTGCTCGCCGAAGCTCAGGTGCACGCCGAATGCCTGCGCGATGAACAGCACAGACATCGAAAGATAAATACTCGTGCCATCCAGATTGAACGAATAGCCGGCCGGAATCACCATGCCTGTAACGGCGCGGCTGCAACCCATTTCCTCGCACCGCTGCAGCATCCGCGGCAAGGCCGATTCGCTGGAACTCGTGCCGAGCACCAGCAACACTTCTTCGCGGATGTATTTCAGATACCGCAGCAGGCTGAAGCCGAACATACGGCAGATCGTCCCAAGGACGATGAAGATGAACAGTGCCATCGTCAGATAGACGCAGAGCATCAGTTTCGCCAGCGGCAGCAGCGAGCCGATGCCGAATTTGCCGATCGTGTAGGCCATCGCGCCCAAGGCGCCCAGTGGCGCGACTTTCATGATGATCGCGACGATCTTGAACATCACCGCCGTCAGTAGTTCCATGGCGCCAATCAGCTTGCCATGCCCCATACCCATGGCCGCGATCGCGCAGCCGAACAGCACCGAGAAAAACAGGATCTGCAGCAAGTCGCCGCTGGCGAATGCGCCGACGATGTTGTCCGGGATAATAT
>JAQGHK010000153.1 GCA_028288875.1 Phycisphaerales bacterium
GAACCTGAAAACCGGTGCAATGTCCGAGCCCGTGCTGATGGCGGACGTGCCGGGCCCGTCGTGGCTTGATCTGGACGGGCCGCGCCAGCGGCTGTTTGCCATCGCCGACGCCCCAAACGGCGCGGCCAGCGGCTTTAGTATCGATCCGTCCCGCGCCTTGGCCCCCATCAACACCGCAGGCGCCGGCGGCAGCGGAACAACTTACATCACCGCCACGGGCGACGGCCGCGCCGTGCTGGCCGCGAATTACAACGCCGGCACGGTGGCCTTGATCCCTGTCAACTTGGCCACCGGCGAACTCACCGCAGCGACGATCGTCGACCAGCACACCGGCAAAAGCGTTGATCCTTCGCGACAGACCGCCCCGCACCCGCACGCCGTGCAGATGGACCCGACGGGCAAATTCGCCCTCTCGTGCGATCTGGGGAACGACCAGATTTACGTGTACGCGGTCGATTCCGTCGCCGGCAAGATGGCGGTGAAAAACACCTTCGCCATGCCGGCCGGCAGCGGGCCGCGGCACCTGACCTTCTCCGGCGGCGGGCATTTCGCCTACGTGATGAGCGAACTCGCCAGCACCGTAACCGTGCTGAAGTGGGACGCAACCACCGCGAAGCTGACCAGCGTGCAAACCCTCAAATTGCTGCCGGCCGGCTACACGGCGGCACACCGCGGGTGCGAGGTCGTGCTGCATCCGAGCGGGAAATATCTGTATGCCGTCGACCGCGGGCCGGACCTGATCACGGCATTCAAGATCGATTCGACGACCGGCAAGCTGACCGCACTGGGCACCACGCCGACCGGCGGCAGTGAGGCGCGGCATTTTGCGATCGACCCATCCGGCCGATTTCTGATCCTGGCGAACATGAACTCGGACAAAGTCGTTTCATTCGTGATCGACTCTGCCACCGGTTTACTAACGGCGGCCGGCTCCATCACCATCACGAAACCAGCCTGTATCTTGTTCCTGCCCTGATCGCTGAGTGAGTCATCGAATGCACCGCCGCCCTGTCATCGCCTTGGTCCTCTTAACATCGCTGCTGGGCGGCTGTGCGGCCCGGCCGCCGTTCGAGCCCAATCCGTCGATCGTGACCACGCTGTACTTCGGCCTCGGCAAAGCAGACGGCACGACGGTGACAGACGCTGAATGGACATCGTTCGTGGAAGGCGACATCGCCCGGCTTTTTCCGGCCGGATTTACGCTGCTGGACGGGCGTGGCGCATGGCGATCCGAGGGAAAAACATCGTACGAGCCGTCACATCTGGTCATCATCGCCCGGGCCTGCGGGCCTAAAGTAGATGCAGCGATTGACGAACTGCGGACCACTTATTGCGAGCGTTTTGGCCAGGAATCGGTTTTACGGGTCGATCAGGATGCACGGCTGATTACCTTCAATTAGCAGTCGAAATTGCAGGCTGTGGCATCTGGCCGCGTTCGCCGGCCGTATCATTCGGCATATGGGAGGCTTAATGCACTGGACAATGTGGGCAACCGGCGGGCTGGGTCTGGCAATGGCATTGGCGGCGTGCGTGCGCGGGTCCGACGGCGGAGCGACGCCACAACAGACCGGCAAAGTGCGCGTCAGCGTCTATGACGAGCAGGGTAAACTTGTTGGGCCGATCGAGACCGACCGCGTCGTGAAATCGGACGCCGAATGGCGGGCGCAACTAACGCCCGAGCAGTACGACGTCGTCCGCCGCGCCGGAACGGAGCGGCCGGGGACGTGTGCCCTGCTGCACAACAAGGATAAAGGCGTTTACTCGTGTCTGGCCTGCGGGCTGCCGTTGTTTATCGCCGACACGAAATTCGAAAGCGGCACGGGATGGCCGAGCTTCTTCGGGCCGATCGCCAAGGGCAATGTCGAAGAGCGTGAAGACGTCAGCTTTGGGATGAGCCGGACGGAAGTCGAGTGCGGCCGCTGCGGCGCGCATCTGGGCCATGTCTTCAACGACGGCCCGCCGCCGTCGGGCCTGCGCTACTGCATGAACGGCGTCGCCCTGAACTTCACGCCGACGGCAAAGTTGGCCACGCTGGCCGATCCGATCGCCAGAACCGGCGCGACGACTCAACCTGCGAAATAACTGGCGAAGCCCGTCATGAGGAACACCATGAAACTCCGCCAACGCAATTTACTTCTTTGGAGCATGATCATGTTTGGAACTGGACCTGTGGCCTGCTCGCGCGGCTCGGCCGATTACAAAACGTTTCCCGCCCCGGCTGAGGACCTGAAAATCTCCGCCGACGCCGGACCGCAGAAGATCGTTCTGGCCGGCGGATGCTTCTGGTGCACCGAGGCCGTCTTCCAGCGCGTGCCTGGTGTGACGCACGTCGAAAGTGGTTACGCCGGCGGCACGAAAGAAACAGCGGACTACGAATCGGTCTGCACCGGCCGTACCGACCACGCCGAGGCGATCGAAATCACCTACGACCCGGCCAAGACGTCGCTCGGGAAGTTGATGAAGCTGTTCTTCAGCATCGCGCACGATCCAACGACATTGAATCAGCAAGGCGCCGACCATGGCCGGCAGTATCGCTCGGCCGTGTTCTATGCGAACGACGACCAGAAACGCGTCGCTGAGGCGTACATCAAGCAATTGAATGACGGGCACGTGTTCTCCAGCCCGGTGGTGACGACCGTCGAGCCATTGAACGGCCATTTCTTCAAGGCCGAGCAGTATCACCAGAACTACGCGAACGAGCACCCGAATCAGCCGTACATTCAATACAACGCCAATGCGAAAGTGGAGAAGCTGGAAAAGGCGCTTGCCACGACCCAGCCGTAATGGCGCGACGGTTCCGACAGAGATCTATCAAGGCAGGGCCACTCAGGTGGCCCGGCCTTTTTTACATCTCGCTGCCGAAGGATGAGAAGAACAATTCGCGGAATTTGTCCGCCAGGGGGCGCTTCCGCCAGGTATCGTAAGTGATCAGCTTTGATCGCTGCTTGTCGGCTTCAAACGCCTTGGTCTGCGTGGCTGCGAAGTCCTTATCCAGAACGTTCAGGTTTGCTTCGTCGTTCAATCGGAACGACCGGTTGTCCATATTGGCCGAGCCGATGGAGACCCACAGGTTGTCGACGATGAGTTCCTTGCAGTGAATCATCGTCGGCTGAAACTCCCAGATTTCCACGCCGGCCTTGAGCAGATCGCCCCACCGCGATCGTGACGCGGCCCGTACTTCATGCTCATCGATGTGTCGGCCGGGGACGATGATGCAGACGCTGACGCCGCGTTTCTTCGCCGCCACAAGCGTATCAATCGTTAATTGGTCCGGAACGAAGTAGGCGCTCTCGATGCAGACCGATTCGCCGGCGGCGGCAACAGACAGCAGGAACAGCAACTGCATGTTTTCGCTGCCTCCGAGGAATGAGCTTTTGAACACCTGCGCCCATTGCTCGCCGGCCTTGGGGATGACTGGGAAATAGTCGTCGCCCTGCAGCACTTCGCCGGTCGTTTGGATCCAGTTGTCCATGAACACCTATTGAAGTTGCGCCACCCCGGGCCCCTCGACGCGGAAGTGAGAATCGCGCCAATGGTCGGCGTCCTGCGCGTGCCCTTCCCATTCGTCGGCGATGCCGACGCCGCCGGTAAAGCCCACCAGGCCGTCGACGATGAGCAGCTTGCGGTGCGTGCGATGGTCGAGCTGCTTCCACGTATCCGGCAGCCAGAAATGGAACGCGTGATACTTCTGCACTACGCAGCCAGCGTCCTGCATGCGCTTGATGTATTTTTCGTCAATTCGGTCGCTGCCGTACCAGTCAATCAGCACGTGTACCGCAACGCCCGCGCTGGCACGCTCGGCCAATGCATCGCACATTTCCTCGCCGACTTTTCCGGACCAGTAAATGTACGTTTCAAAATTGACCGACTTCTTGGCGGCCCGCACTGATCCCAGGAGTTCAGGGAAAATCTCGTCGCCATTGAGCAGCGTCGTGATCGAATTGCCGGGGACCAACGGCGTACTGAGCATGTTGCCCATCGATCGGGCGAACTGCGGGTCTTTCACTGTAAACGACGGTGCGATGCGATACGCCACCGGCCGCTCGCTGGAGCAACCAGTGACGAATACAATCATGGCGATAGCAACGTAGACACGTAGTTGGGATGACTGTCGCAAGATTTCCCTCCACCAGGAAAGTGTAGGAAGCAGTAACTCTGCGGCGTCGGCGCGAACTCTGAATTAATTAATGATGAGAAAGCGGGCTCGCGCGGCCGCGTTTGCCGGCGGCACGCTGGGCTTTGAAGAAGCTGCGCAGCAGATCGGCACATTCATCGGCGCGCACGTCGGCGGTGACTTCGACGCGATGATTCAGGCGAGAATCTTCACAGAGTTGATAAAGCGTGCGCACCGCGCCGGCCTTTGGATCGCCGCAGCCGTAGACCAACTTGGGGATGCGCGCGTTCACGATCGCGCCGGCGCACATCGGGCACGGCTCTAACGTGACGGCCAGTGTGCAGTCCAGAATTCGCCAATGACCCAATTCCGTGGCGGCTTGGCGAAGCGCAACGATTTCCGCGTGGGCCGTAGGATCGGGGCAATTTTCCCGTGTGTTATGGCCCCGGCCAATGATGCGGGCGGTGGGCGCGTGCCAGATGACACAACCAATCGGCACCTCACCGCGCTCGCCGGCAAGCCTCGCTTCATCGATCGCGAGGCTCATCAATTCATCGTTGGTCATAGTAAGGCTTGAACAGCTTGTGCGGGCGTTGCCGCTGCTCGACCTGAATGTTCAGCTGAACGTGGCTGCCCGCCCAAAGCGCAAGGCCCGCAATGCCCACGAAGGTCAGCAAAAGATTGGCGACGGCGACATCGGCTTGCGGCGGGTGCAGCACGAAAAAGAAAAGGATGACGTAACCCGGAACAAAAATGCAGAACGCGGCAAAGAAAATGCCGAACAAGAACCACTTTTGCATCCCGGCCCCCGTTTCCGGCCAGTGCTTCAGCCGGTCTTAGTCCACCGCGACCACTTTTTGGACGCCCGGAACCTTGTCCTTGATCGCCCGCTCGATGCCGTGGTGCAGCGTCATGGTGCTGCTCGGACAGCCATGGCAGGCGCCATGGAAGCGAATTTTGACGACATCAGCAACCACAT
>JAQGHK010000149.1 GCA_028288875.1 Phycisphaerales bacterium
CTGTCATCACGCGGCGCGCTCTTTTTTCAAGGCCAATTCTCGGCCGGCCCTGCACTTGTGACCCAAACGCGTTTTGAAAATCGCGCGATCAAAATCGTACTTGGAAATGTGACTTATGGCGGTTGGCTCATAATCCGACAGAACGGTATACGCTGGTCATCTTGCCGCGCAGGATTCCGATTTCGTACAGAAACTCTTTTGCCTTCTGGGCATTTATCGGTGCTACCAGGACCTCCTCACCGTCTTTTGAGCCGCGGCTAACGATCGGAACCTGATATGTTTTTTTGAAACGATCGAGTTCCTCAAATGTCAGTGATCTAGCCACAGGAAGGTGAATCGACAGACTCATTGCATAGAGAGGAATGGCCGGCATTAATATCCAGCAAAGTAGCACCGGTACTATGACGCTCGTACGTGGCCATCGTCGGAGCCCCGCAAGCCAAAGCACGGCGCAGCTACCCGGAATTACGAAGTTCGCATAGTCCAGCCATTTTGGATAGGCAATTCCCAAATAACTTAACGGCGAAACCTCGATGACGACCCAGTCCGCGCCAATGAATATCGAGGCAAAGAAAAGTAGCGGCGGCAACAGTCGATCAATGGGCCAAACCCGTTGATTTTGCGCGAATGGGTGATCGTCGTCAGCGATGTTTTTGGCCAATGAAGTCCTCCGCTGCGATGCCGTTTGTCAACGCTTATGCCGCGAACATTTCCCGCATCGTTTGCGCCACATCTTCCCCCGCGCGCATCAGGCTTTCGCCGACCAGGACGCCGCGGACGCCGGCGCCGGCGAGTTTGTCGACGTGGGCGCGGGTGGTGATGCCGCTTTCGCTAACGAGGACCGTTGGGTCGGCCACCAGTTCCAGCATGCGCATCGTCGTGCCGAGGTCGGTCTTGAAGGTGCGCAGGTCGCGGTTGTTGATGCCCAGCAGGCTGTAGCTGCGGTGGGGAAAGCCGATGACGCTGTCGCGCACGCGGATGAGGTTTTCCAGGTCATGCACTTCGATCAGCACCGTCATCTTCAGCTCGGTCGCCAGGATCTGAAGATCGATCATGACGTTGGTGGCCAGGCATTCGGCGATCAGCAGGATGGCGTCGGCGCCTGCGGCGCGGGCTTCGTAGACCTGGTACGGGTCGATCATGAAATCCTTCCGCAGCACCGGCAAACTGACGGCGGCGCGGACGGCTTTGAGGTGATCGAGATGGCCGTGGAAGTATTTCTGGTCGGTCAGGCAACTGATGGCGTCGGCGCCGCCCTCGGCGTAGCGCTGGGCGATGGCGGCGGGGTCATAGTCATCGATGATGACGCCGGCGCTGGGGCTGGCTTTTTTGCACTCGGCGATGACGTTGACGCGCTTTGCGCCGGGTTCCTTGGCGATCGCCTGGAAGAAATTGCGGGGCGGCGGTTGGTCGCGGATTTGCTGTTTCAGCTCTTCCACGGGGGTTTCGAGCGACCGCTCGGCCACTTCGAACTTCTTGGTGGCGATGATTTTGTCCAAAATGGTGTGCATCGGTCGATCCTGTAAACTGCAACTCAATACGTGAGTTAGTGGAATCTGGCCGACTCTAAAGGAGCTTGTGGGCTTGTCAATTGTAGGCGTAACCGCGGCCGAGCCGCCGTGGTGGGTGTGGGCGGGCTGGCTTGTCGCTGCGATCGTGATGGCGGCGGTGATGGGCTTCCGTCGGCCGCGCCGGCAAGCGGACGCACCCTTGGCGGACGCGCCGTCTGCCGCCGAAGGGTTTGATGTCGTCGGCCTGCCGCCGGTGGATCGGACGGTTGAATCGACGGTGCCGCAATCGATGCGGGTGGTGCCGCTGCTGGCGGTGACGGGGCTGATCAGCTTTTGTGTCTGGATCGGTGTGCAGGTCATTTACGTCAGCATCCGCCGCCCATCATCCGCCTCGCAGGAACTGGTGGCGGCGACATTGCCCACGGTGCCCGCGTGGTCCTCGGCCGACTTGGCACGGCTATCGCTGATCTCTGGCATGACGGCATGGGGCGTGGCGGTGACGCTGCTGATCCTCGGCCGCGGTGTGCGGGAAATCGGCTACGGCATCCGCCGCCTGCCCAACGGGCTGCTGGCGGGGGCGATCGGCATCTTCATCGCGCTGCCGATGGTGTATTACGCCTTGCAGATCACGCTGTGGGTGCTGGAGAAGGCGGAAGTGCATCACCCGGATCAGCACGAACTGCTGCAGGTGATCGACCACGACCCGAAGGCGTGGGTGCGGACGGCGGCGATCCTGTCGGCCGTGGTGGCCGCGCCGCTGTTCGAGGAATTGCTGTTTCGCGGCTGCATTCAAGGCGGGCTCCGCCGGGTGACGCAGTCGCCGTGGATCGGCATCTTGGTCGCCAGCGGGCTGTTCATGTCGCTGCACGCGGCCTGGACGATGCCGCCGTTGTTCGTCTTTTCCGTCCTGCTGGGGCTGACCTACGAGCGCACGCGGAACCTCTGGGCGACGACCTGCATGCACGCGATGTTCAACGCGTTTTCGATCATCTTCAGCGGCATGTCGTAGGGGCCGTCGGCCCTCTGGTCCCCTCGCCCGGTACGCCGGGAGAGGGTCAGGGAGAGGGTCTGCTGATCGCAGCATTGATGCGTTTCGTTGCGACGATTGAAGCGACCTCTACAATCACCCGTCCCATGCCGCCATCCACTGACTCATTGACCGCCTCGCCACTATCCATTGACCAGCAGATCGCGCTCCTGTCCCGCCGTGTGGAGCGGATCATCAGCGAGGCCGAGCTGCGTGCGAAGCTGAAGCGCAGTGCGGAGACGGGCAAGCCGCTGCGCATCAAGTTCGGCATGGACCCGACGGCCCCGGACGTCACGCTCGGCCACTGCGTGCCGCTGAAGGTCGTCCGGCAGTTTCAGGACCTGGGTCACAAGGCCGTCCTGATCATCGGCGACTACACCGCCCGCGTCGGCGATCCCACCGGTCGCAACGCCACCCGGCCAGCGCTCACGGGCGAGCAGATCGACGAGAACGCCAAGACCTATGTTACCCAGGTCGGCAAAGTG
>JAQGHK010000163.1 GCA_028288875.1 Phycisphaerales bacterium
ATTCATGTTCATGTGAAGAGTTGGACTGGTGAAATTGCCGGCCTTGAGCCGATGAGGCGGAGAAGCTTGGCACTTCGCCTTGGCAATCTCGTTGGAAGGAGCCGACTCGTGACCGAAATTCGTCCCACGCTCAAAGGCCTGATGGCTATCGCTCTGGCGACCGCCATTGTTGGTTGTGCACCGCAGAACCAGAACCCGGTGGGCCCGATCGGTACGACCGGTGGCGGCACGTACAGCGCGGTGACCTCACCGCCGGCCCCGCGTCCGACGCCGACGCCCGCCCCGACCACGCCTTCCGCTCCGGCCGCCATTGAAGGCAGCCAGATCGTCGGCAACCAGGTCCGCGGAAAGCTCTACTTCCCGACCGGCGACGCCGCCACCAGCGCGCTGCTGCTCGAGAAGTCGCTCCCGACCGAAGTGCAGGTCAACAAGCCCTTCGTTTACGACATCAAGGTCACCAACGTCGCCAAGCTGAAGCTGGAAGGCGTTGAGATCAGCGAGACCGTGCCCGGCACGTTCAAGATCAAGGACGTCACCGAAGGTAACGCCGACGGCAAGGCCAACACGGTTACCTACCTGGTTGGCACGCTGGAACCCGGCGATAGCAAAATTGTTCGCCTGACCGGCACCGCCGCCCAGAGCGGCCCGCTCGGCACCTGCATTTCGGCCAAGTACAACACCTCGCTGTGCATGGCCACCACCGTCGTCGCCCCGGCCCTGAAGCTGGCGATCACCGGTTCGGCCGATTCGATGAAGGGCGACACCCTCAGCTATAAGCTGGTTGTCACCAACACCGGCTCGGGTGAAGCGAAAAACGTGAAAGTGGAATCGGTCCTGCCCGATGGCGTCGTGACGCCGGACGGCAAAGCGGCCGTGGCGTTCGATGCCGGCAACCTCGGCGGCGGCGAGAGCAAGGACTTCTCCTTCTCCGCCAAGGCCAACAAGACCGGCACCTACCCGATCAAGGCCACCGCCCGCGCTGATGAAGGTCTGGCCAGCGAGCCCGCCGCCCTCAGCACGGCCGTCAAAGCCCCATGGCTGCAGATCGCCAAGACCGGCCCGGAAAAGGCCTTCATCGGCCAGCCGATCACCTACGAAATCAGCGTCACCAACAAGGGTGACGGCGTCGCCAAAGACACCATGATCTTCGACAACCTGCCGGCCGGCGTGGCCGTGCAGTTTGCCACCGACAATGCTCGCTCCGATGGCTCGGGCAAGGTCAAGTGGGAAGCCGGCGACTTGGCCCCGGGCGCGACGAAGAAAGTCGCCATCGTCGTCACCGCCGCTGCGGCCGGTGAGATGAAGACCGCCGCCAGCGCGAGTGCTGCCGGTGCCGATACGCAGGCCGCCTTCGCCAGCACCACGCTGGTCGGCGTTCCCGCGATCCTGGTCCAGATGGCCGACAGCGTCGATCCGGTCCGCGTCGGCGATCAGACGACCTACACCGTCGAAATCACCAACACCGGCACGGCCCCTGGCACGAACATCAAGCTCGTCTGCACGCTGGAAGAGCAGGCCGAATTCGTTAACGCCACGGGCACGACTAAGGAAAAGGTCGACGGCAAGGTCATCACCTTCAACCCGGTCGGCTCGCTGCTGCCCAAGGCCAAGGCAGTCTATAAGCTGACCGTCCGCGCCTCCAAGCCGGGCGACACGCGGTTCAAGACCAGCATCACCAGCGACCAGCTCGGCCGCCCGGTGGAATCGACCGAGTCGACCAACTTCTTCGGCAACTAAGCCGAACCCGCCCGCAGGAAGAAACAGGCCGCCCCGCCCGCGCAAGCAGGCGGGGCGGTTTTGTTTTGTAAGAAGCGTTTAAATCAGCACGTCGCCGACGGATTCGGGAAGGCATCCTCCTGCGGTTCCCCTGATTCATTCTCGATGCACGCAAAGTCTTTCTCGATCAGCACGCGCAGTGACGTCTTGTCAGCGATGTCTAGTTCCGCACGCAGCCCCACAGCGTCCGTTTCCGCCCAGCCGGCGATGTCCCGTTTCGGCAGGGCGACGATGACCGTGGTCCCATCCACCGTTAAGCCAATCGAATCCACCGCCGCCGGCCGAATCGCGTAGCTGTGCGTCACGCCACGAACCAGCACGATCGATTCTTCCACGGCCTGCCCGTTCGCCAGCGCCTGCACTTCACTTTGGCCAAGGCGGAACCGCAGCGATTGGCCTCGAATTCGAATCTTCACTTCAGTCGCTCCTCATGCGAATACACGTTCATCCGGCCCTGACGCAGAAAGCCGATCAGCGTCTGCCCGTTCTCTCGGGCGAACTCTACGGCCAAGCTGGACGGCGCGGAAACCGCCGCCACGATCGCTACGCCAGCGGCCAGAGCCTTCTGCAAAATCTCAAAACTCAGTCGGCCACTGACCAGCAGCACGTGCTGGCCCGCATCGATCCCGTTCATTAAGGCATGGCCGAGGACCTTGTCGACTGCGTTATGCCGGCCGACGTCTTCCCGCAGGACGATCAGTTCGCCGGCGACGGTAAATAATCCTGCGGCGTGAAGGCCGCCCGTGCGGTCGAAGGTTTCCTGCTCGGCCCGCATGACATCGGGCAGGGCCAGTAGCACGGCGGGGCTGACGCGAAGGTCATTTTCGATCGGCTTGAACTGCCCACGCACCGCCTCAATCGTCGCCCGGCCGCACAAGCCACAACTGCTGCTGGCGAAGACGTGGCGGGTCAGCTTCTCGAAATCGACGTACACGTCCGGGGCCAGCAGCACATTCAACAGGTTGCCTTCGTCATTGCGGTCGCAGGGTTCGACGTTCAACACGTCTTCGCGCCGCCGAACAAGGCCCTCACTGAGCAGAAATCCAACCGCCAGCTCCTCGTCATGCCCCGGCGTACGCATCGTGACGCTGACGGCCCGGCCGCGGGCGCGGATTTCCAGCGGCTCTTCCCGGGCCAAGTCATCGTCGGCTGTGGAAATCGCGCCGTCGCGGTAGCGAGTGACGTGGTCAATGCGAATGCTGGAGGCGATGGCTTCCATAGCGTCATCGTATGTCGCGCGGGCCTACGATGCGGCATGAATCGTCAGCACGCCGGGATATCGAAGTTCGGGAAAATGGCGGGTGTGGCCGTGACCTGCTTGCTGGGTGGGGAGGTCGGAGGGTGCATTGCGCTGCCAGTGGCGGCTTTGGGCGTGGCC
>JAQGHK010000167.1 GCA_028288875.1 Phycisphaerales bacterium
CTGATGCTGAAGCTGGTTGAGGGCAGTTGCTTCGGTCGGTTCAATGCGGCGGTCGGCCGACCCCGGCCTTATCTGCTGGGGTGTGCCCGCCAGTACGCCCGCGTGATTGCGCGGTCGATGTGGCGGCAGTACCTACGAGACCGCGGCCTTCCGCCGATGAAGTCGCGGAAGCCGAAGTCGCCGGAGGATAACGACGACGCCGCACCGCCGTCGCTCGTTCCAAACGACCCCGATACGCCGCCCCGGCCCTTGAGCGCGGCATGCGCCGCGGCGTGACTACTCCAATCACACGACGCCCGGCAATCCACCGGGCGTCGTGTGATTTGTGGCCGGTCGTGAGTTAAGAACGAACACGCCGCCGTGCTCCCAGCCAGCGCCAGAGGCCGACCAGCCGGTCGTACCCGTTGGCGTCGTCAAGGCGATAGCCGAGGGACCAGTACCACGCGCCATCAACAAGCAATCGCACGATCTTCATCAGTTGCCTCCTTTATGAATCAGATAGAACAGATGGGCCTACCTCCAACCTCGCTCGGCCTGGTCGCGCAGGATGGCTAGGAATGTCGGCAACTCCACGCCTTGTTTCTCTGCCGCGGTGCCGCGACGCCAGAGTTCGCGGATCGCGGCAAGAAATGCCTTCATTGTGGAATCCACGCCGATGGTGATGACCGACCGATCCCGGTCGAGTGGTGCGGTGAGTTTCTGACGTCGATGCGGAACGGCGGCGGGCGTTTGCAGCGGGTCTGTAGATTTAGTCGCTGTGTCCATCATCTGCCTCCTGGGTGAAACGAATGTCGCGCCCACGCGACGCTGACACCCTCTCTTTGCCGCGGCCGACCCCGCGGCAAAGAAGAAAAGGAGGACCGCATGTTCAAATGGCTACGCCGCAAACAACCGAAACGCGATCGATGGGATCCTGAAACCCCACTGCTGCGATGGAACGCGTGGGATGCCTTTACGATCGGCGATTCGTACGAAGGACTTTTCGCCGCCGGACGAACCGGGAGTGGGAAGTCGTCGACCACAGGCAAGCAACTCGCGATGGCGATGCTCGCCGCCGGTTACGGCGGACTCGTGCTAACGGTCAAAGCCGGCGAGGCAGAACTATGGAATGATTTCTGTCGCCGCACGGGGCGACAGGATGATTTATGTGTCGTCGATAGCTCTTGCCGTTGGCGGTTCGATTTTCTGCAAGCGTTGCAGGACAGCCAAGGCACGGACAGCGGCTTGGTCGAGAACATCGTCGCCTTGCTCATGGAAGTTGGGCAGGTCGGGTCACGCCAGACCGGCAGCGGTGGTGCCGCGCAGGGCGACAATGTCTTCTTCCAGCAGGCATGCCGGGTGATGCTCCGCAACGGCATCGACCTGCTGCTGATGGCGACGGGCAAAGTGTCGGTCGGCGATCTCTGCCGGCTGGTCAATTCCATGCCCCGGAGCATGGAGCAGGTGCGGTCCGAAGAATGGCAACGCATCAGCTATTGCTACAGCCTGCTGAAACAGGCGGACCTCAATAGCGCGTCACTGCGGCGGCCACGGGACTACGCCGTGGTTTTGGATTACGTGCTGTCAGAATTCCCGAACTTGGCCGATCGCACGCGCTCGTCAATCACAGCAACGTTCACGGCGTTCGCGGATTTATTCCAGCGAGGCCTGCTATTCGACCTCCTGTCGAACGGGACGACGCTGTCGCCAGCGGACATCGAGAACGGCAAGATCATCGTGCTGGACCTACCGATCAAACGCTACGGCGATGTCGGCCTGGTGGCCCAACTCGTCTGGAAGCTCATGTTCCAGCGTTTGCTGGAACGGCGGGCGGTCACGCCGGACACGCGCCCCGCGTTCATCCACGTGGATGAGGCACAATTCTTCGCGTCAGGCGTCAGCGACGCGTTGTTCGCCTCGACCTGCCGCTCGGCCAAGATCGCTCAAGTCCTGCTGACCCAATCGATCAGCGGCTTTCACACCGCCTATGGCGGCGAGAACGGCCGCGCACTCACTGATCAACTTTTGGCGAACCTGTCCACCAAAGTGATCCACGCTACCGGCGACACAATTACGTCTTCCTGGGCTGCGGATTTGTGCGGAAAATCCTATCGCATGCTGGCTAACTTCGGCGGCAGCGACGACGGCCCGGCCGATTGGTCGTCCCTGCTCGGCATGGGCGGCGGCGGACGCAACACCAGCGGGATGAGCGAATCTCTGCAATACGACATCGAACCGCGGGAATTCAGTTACCTCCGCACCGGCGGCATAGCCAACGACCTGCTCGTGGATGCAATCGTCCTACGCAGCGGCCAACCGTTCCGGGCCAGCGGCAAACTCTGGATGCCGACCATGCTCAGCCAGCGCTAACCCGAAAGGCCTCCCATGAATAACACCCCTGACGTTCCGTTCAACGAACGGATCAACCGCAACATGAACGCGCTGCTGCTGCTCGCAGCGGCCTTCGCATTCCCGTGCGTCGTCCTGCTCCGCCGCAACATCGGCCGCCGCTACGCGGGCTTGCAGGCCATGCTGTCAATGACGCTGCTGTTCTTCTGGCCGGTGCTAGACCCCACCTGTGACCCGCGGCCGATGCTGGGAGCACTGGTGGCGACGATCGCGCTCTCCGTGTTCGCGAGGCTGCAAGGCTTGCGCCGCAACGCCGGCGGGCATGATCCTGAACACCGCCTCTATGACGGCTACCCGCGACTCATGCGGTTGTTCTTCTTCTGCCGGGACGAAGTGAAGTTCAAGCGGTTCCTGGAGCCGCTGCTGATCTTCGGGACCGCACAGCTCGTCGGGCTGTGGAATCCGCTGTTGATGTATTTCGGCAGCTTGTCGGCTGTCGGTCTGTTCCTCGTCGCCAACGCCGGCGCATTCGCCGAACGCGAGCGCATCGAGGCCATGCGCGACCAATATCGCGACCAACAACACACGATTGAAAGATTTCGCCGGGCCGGTGGCAAATAAGAAGTGGAGACACATCTATGAGCCAACGACAACGCGATGCCCCGAAGATCGGCGACCAGACGCTTAAGGCGATGGCGTCCCTCGGCCTCGAAGAACTGCGGAACGCCGCCTACGCCCAGAGCAACGTCGCCCAGCACTCGGTAGAGCCGGGCATGTACGGCGACCGCTCGTACGGCGACGTCTCCGCCGACCGCACGGAAGGCGTCGAGCCGGAACGCAAATCGCTACTCGCTGAAAAAATCAAGCAGGCGGAAGTCGCCCACGATGGTCGTGGGCAGCAACCGCCAGAACTTTGCCAGGAGTGAAGATGTTCACTTTCGCGATGATTTGTCTGTCTGCATTCGGTTTGATGCGAATCGGGAAACTCGTGAAGAACAACCCCGGCGCATCCGCCAAGGCCGTCTCATTGTTCGGCCAGTGGCTGGGCAAATAGCCGCAGGCGCCTCACCAGCCGGCACGGGCGGAAACGTCCGTGTCGGCTTTTCACTCTAGGACAACCCATGAACGCCAAAGACGGTGCCAACATCGCGCGCCGCGTGCTGCGCGCGGCGGGCCGGTACGAACGATTTTTCGAACTCTCCCATACCGAACGCACGGAATGGCTCTTACGCCATGCGTTCACCCTCGGAAGGAAGGCCGGCCGTGCTGATGCTCGCACTTTATCTCTCGGTGCTGGTGATGCTGGTTACCGGCGGTCCGCCCGACCCACGAGACACGAATGATGATCTGACCGATCGCTAGTGATCCGATGCCATCGGGACAGGAACGTTCACTGGCGATGAGGTGCGATTTCATTTCAATACGAAGCGTACTTACACGGTTGCGTTCGACACGGCATCACCTCCAAAAACGCTTACGAAACTAAAATATTTTCGAGGGAATCGAAGCCATGGATGTGCCGATTTTCAAATCCGACGTGCCCGCCCAGACGCTCGCTCTCGACCCGCGCGGGGCCGCGCGTGCCCTTGGCATCTCTCCCCGGACCCTATGGGCGTATACCAAGAGCGCCCGCATCCCCCACCTCCGCGTCGGCAGGCGTGTCATCTACCCCGTCGACGCCCTTCGCGACTGGATGAAAAAGGCTACGATTCTCACGGCAACGACAGTGACGGATTGACCGCATCTTTGCCCTGACACCGCAGACAAAAAGAGGATGATTTATGGCCAGCATTACCAAGCAGCCAAACGGCCGCCGTGAGGTTCAGTTCATTGGCCCGGACGAAAGGCGCCGGACGATTCGGCTCGGTCGGGTCGAGCAAAAGGTCGCAGACACGTTTCGCATTCAAATCGAAGCGATCAACGCGGCGCACATGACCGGCGACTCAATCACTCCGTTCACTGCCCAATGGCTGCGCGGACTCAGCGATCAGTTTCATGACCGGTTCGTCCGGGCGGGTCTCTGCCAGCCCCGTGTTGTTCAGGTAAACAATGAAGTCAACGTCCAGGCGATGCTCAAAGCCTTTATCGAGCGGCGCGATGACGTGAAGGAAGTGACACGGGCGGTCTATCGTCAGGCGGAAAAGCATCTTAAACGGCTTCTCGGTGGCGACCGCCCGGTCCGAAGCGTCACTGCCGCGGACGCGTCGGATTACCGTCGGTCCATGCGGAAGGACTACTCCGAAGCTTATACCGCTAAAATGATCGTTCAGGCCCGCTTGTTCTGGCGGGACGCGGTGGACCGGGGCTTGGCCGATATCAATGTGTTCAGCAAGGTGCCCACGGGTTCGCAGGTCAATGCGGCGAATCAGCGATTCATCGAGCGTGCGGCGATCGAAAAAGTCATCGCTGTTTGCCCGGACCCTCAGTGGAAGTTGCTGATCGCCCTCTCCCGCTACGCCGGTCTGCGGTGCCCGAGCGAGCATTTGGCCTTGAAATGGGACGACATCGATTGGACGCGGGGCCGGATGACGGTCCGGGCGACCAAAACCGAACATCACGCGGACAAAGGCATTCGGGTCGTGCCGATCTTTTCGGAACTACGCCGTTATCTTCAAACCGTCTTCGACCAGCGGGACGGC
>JAQGHK010000174.1 GCA_028288875.1 Phycisphaerales bacterium
AATTCGGACGACCTCCATTATGCGGTGTTTCGGGATCACGCGGCGAAGTTCGGGCCTGAGGTCTCGTCACACACCATTCTCCTTAACAATCCTTTTATCTTGGACACACGCGATAAGGTTTTCGACGCATTCGAAGAATGGGGACCCGCACCAAGTACCCGCGAAGAAGACGTTACAGCGTGGCCGTGGCTGCGCGCGAATCTTGTCGCCGCAGGGCATGACGGTTTAGTTATTAACATCGGGAAGTACGGCGAGAAACTTCTCCGTCGCCCGTTCGACATCGCACAGGTTATCGTGCTAAAGATTTCGGCCACGGATTGACGAATTCTTGTAACGCCATTGCGGCCTTAATCTATCTGTCCACCGGCGAACAAAATTTCTAGAACGCCAGGGCGTGCATCGACGCCGTTGCGGCCACGAGGCCGAAAAAACGTTGAACACGTGTGAGCGGACATTATGCAGCGGCGGCATCGCGGGGGCCGCATACAGTGTCTTCCGGTTTTGATGAGGACCGCCGGGCCGGGCCGCTGGCAGGCGATATGGCGATCAAGCGACCGCGGCCACCTCCCACTGGCCGGCTCACCCAACGGGCAGGTAGCGAGACGACGATTCACCAGGCCGAGCGTGAAGGTACTTTCCCGTCGTGCTGATGCTGGCATGCCCGAGCGTGGCTTGGACCAGGTGGATAGGTGCACCGCGCTCGATGCTGTGCGATGCGTGAGCATGACGTAGCCAGTGAGGGCTGACCTTCCGCCCGCCCTTCTCCACGCCCGACGCCTTAGCTGTGGCATGCACGATGCGATTAGCTTGGCTGGCATCGATCGGCCGATTCTTGCCATCGGCGCCACGCTCACGTGAGCGGAACACGGGTTCGCCGTCGGCAGCATCGCCGCGCAGGTCCACCAGCTCGGCCCATACACCGGCGGGCAGGTGAACCGACCGCGTCTTGCTCCCCTTGCCGAACACGGTCACCTGACCCGCCCCGCCGTCACGCTCCACGCAATGCCGCCACTCAAGGCTGCAGATCTCGGCGACACGAAGGCCGGCGGCGTACATGAGTAGCACCATGACGCGGTTACGGCGATCGGTCCCCGACTCCCCCTCGTGGGCCTCACCCAGCAGCTTCAGCACCTGCCCCTCGCTGAGGATGCGTTCGGCCAGCTTGCCTTCAATCTTCGGCAGCCGGACCGCGCGGGCCACGTCGAATGGGAGGTATCCGATCTTATGAGCGAATGAGAACAGGCTCTTCACGGTGGCCAACATCCGGGCACGTGAGGCGGTGGACAGCTCAGCCGCTGCCAGCTCGTCGGCGTAGGCCTGAAGGTCGCCCAGCGTGACCTCACGCAGCACGTGAGGCACGGCGACCCGGAAGCGGCTCACGTCCAAGGTGTAGGCGCGGACAGTGGCCGGCGAGCGGTCCTTGATCCATAGCGCGATGACTTGATCGTCGGTGCTGGCTTGGCGGGAGATGGCGTTCGTGGTCGGGGCGAGCTCGTTCATCATGACTCCGGGTCAGTGCAAGTTAACGACTCTTATCTTGCACTCATTCACGAGGCATTGCAATGCGATTGTTGTAGAAACAATCACTCAGTTTATAGCAACTTGGCAGAGCGATGGCCGCCGCTTTGCTGGGCGGAATGGTCAGTCGTGCATCCCCTGGGTCTGGTGGCCGGTCGTGGCTATCGCGCGACGAAGCTGCCGGGGGACGGGATAATGCTCTCGGTCCTGACAACCGCTGACAACCGCTAGATCGAATAGGCTGAATTCGACATGCTTACGTAGCTTGTTATTGGGCTAATAACGCCGTATTTTGATCCGAGAACGGTTATCGCGTTGTCTTCATAAGCCCAAGGTCACTGGTTCGAATCCAGTTGGTGCTACTTCGGATAAACGCCCGGCGTGCCGGGCGTTTTATCGTTTGATGAGGATTGACCCTCGGAACTGCATCGTTCGCCACGTTTAGCCCGTCATCAGTCCCGCGATCGACCCACCGAGCACCAGCCACGTCGAATTGACGTTCCAAACGAGCAGCAGTGTCGCGCTCGCGACCGTCAGTAAGCCTGTTTTCCAGTCGATGATCGCCGAATGCCCGAGTTGCGCCGTGACGACGGCCATCAGTGCCAGGGACGTCACGTTGACGCCATCCAAAAACCCGCCGGCCCATTTGGATTGCCTCAGTCGCGGCAAAAGCGGTGCCGAGAGCGCTACGAAGACGAAGGCCGGCAGGAAAATGCCGACCGTCGCCGCCATCGCCCCTCCCCAGCCGGCCAGCACGTAGCCGATGAACGTCGCCGTCGTAAACAACGGCCCCGGCGTCACTTGGCCGACGGCGGTGGCGTCCAGGAGCTGGTTTTCCGTGAGCCAACCCAGCCGGTTGACCAAGTCGCTGCGCAGGAACGCCAGCAGCACGTAGCCGCGGCCGAACAGGACCGAGCCGATCTTGAGGAAGACGAAGAAGATCGGCCAGAGTCCGATGCCGATGGCCGTGGCCGCCGCGGTGGTGGCGACAGCCGGGGCGGTGGCGGGCCAAGTGGCCGGACCGACCCAGGCGAGCGGAATGGCGGGCGTTCGCTTGGTTTCGATCAGAGCGACGATGGCCGCACCGGCGAACAGCACAATCAGTTCGTTAACGCCAAAGGCCGTCGCCACGACCGCGATGGCAAAGATCACCGCCAGCAGCCGCGTCTTAATCGCCGTCCGCCCCAGCCGCCAGAGCGCCTGCAAGACGATCGCCACCACCACCGGCTTCACGCCGTACAGAATGTGCCCGACGGCCGGCAGTTGGGCGAAGCGGACGTACGCCCAAGCGAAACCGAGCACGATCACGACGGCCGGCAGGATGAAACTGGCCCCCGCCACCAGCAGGCCGGGCAGGCCCGCCCGCACATAGCCGACGTGGATGGCCATCTCCGTGCTGTTCGGCCCGGGGATCAGATTGGTCGCGCCGAGCATGTCCAGGAACTGCTCACGCGTGAGCCATTTTCGCCGGCCGACGACTTCGTCCTCCATCATCGCGATGTGCGCCGCCGGCCCGCCGAAGGCGATCGTCCCGAGTTTCAGAAACAGGCCCGCGAGCTCTCGCAGCGCCGTCGGCGGCGGACTCGGCGGTACCGGTTCTTCCATCGAGAAGAAGTTACCGGGAAACGCTGGGGCAGCGATAGCGCCATCGCCGGGGGCGCCGGCGAGATTAGACTGACGCCCGCCGACGGCGCATTAGCGGCACCGCAGCAGCAAGAACAAATCCGATCGCCGGCTCGGGCACGGCGAACGAATAGTTCGCGACCACCGGCAAATGGTCACTGAAATCGGCCAGCGCCGTCAGCACGTTTGTCGGAGCGCCATTGCCCGTTGTGATCATCCCGCCGAGCGTATTGGTGCCGTTGTTGCCGACGATGCTGTAGCTGCCGGAAACGTAATTCAGATCCGTGTTGTCGAGCAGGTTCGGAGAGGCGAGCTGCATGTCGAAGCGGTCATTCATCGACGCGCCCGGGTCTTCGGTATCGAGCGACTTGAACGCTTCGCTGCCCCGCCATGCGCCGACCTCGTTGATGACGTCGGTCGCCTGGCCAGTGCCGTTGGCGGCGAAGGCGCGGTAGGCGCCGCTGATGTTGGAAATCGTGCCGGGCGTGACTTCGTCGGCGCCGCTCCAGTTGAAGTCGCCGCCGAGGATGACATTGGCGCCGTTCAGCGAGGCGACGTCGGCGCGAATGGTCTCTGCTTCGGTCAGCCGGTCGGCCTTGATGGCGCTGGTGTCGCCGCTGCGCAGGTGGACGGCGTACATGTAAAAATCATCGGCGCCGGTGGTGCCGATCGGGCGGAAATGCCCGCGCAGGCTGGGATGGGTGAGGCCGCCGTCCACTTCAACGGTGTCGAGTAACTGCAACGTGCTGGTGTTGTAGGTGAAGCCTGTGCGATCGCCGCCGCCGTCGGCCTTGGCGGTGACAGCGGCGTAGGTGCCGCCGAACACAGTAGAGACGGCCGTGGCGGTTTGCGGGGCACTGCCGGTATCGGTTTCGACCATCGCCAGCACATCAAACTTGCGGCCGCTGGAGCCCATGTAGCCAAGGATCGTCGAAAGATTGCTGTCGGTGGCGAGCGCCGGGCCGTTGGCCATATTCCAGTTAGCTACGGTGATCGTGCCGGCCTGGCAGAACGAACTGATCGACAACGCCACCAAAGCCACGCCGCCTGCGCTACGCGCAGAACCTCTGAACATACACTGCATTACAACTCCGAAATTCTGAGAGGGAAAACCGCCGCCGTGTTGAACTGAGCCGGGCAACTCTACCCCAATGAGGCGAACGTCGCCAGAACAAACTGACGTACCGCGGCCAGGCTACAGACGTTGACACCGCTGCGATCTAACGGCGCGGCAGCAATCAGATAATCCGATGGCTGATTAGTCCCGCTGGCTTGCCAGGGCGTTGTAAACCAGCACTAAACCGAGTGCTGCGATCGCCATAACCAGCACAGTCGGCAAGGCAGTATTCAGGTCGCCTTGTTCGAACTGGGCGTACACGCTGATCGGCAACGTCACTCGCCCGGGCTGCCAGCCGAAAACCATAACAGTAGCCCCGAACTCGCCCAGCGCCCGGGCGAAGGCCAGCACAATTCCGCTAAGCAGCCCGCGTCGGGCCAAGGGAACGCTGACGTGCCAGAACGTCTGCCAGCGATTAGCGCCCATTAATGTAGCGACGTCTTCCAGTTCGCGTTCCACCGCCGCGAATCCCGCTTTGGCCGGCAGGTAAAGCATCGGCAGCGCGACCACCACGGCCGCCAGCACCGCGCCTTCCAAGCGGAACGCGATCGAATAGCCGCCGAGATAGCGCCCAATCCAGCCATTCGCGCCAAACAGCATCAGCAGCGCGTACCCAACCACCGTCGGTGGCAGCACCACGGGCATCAGGATGATCGCTTCCAGAATCCCACGGCCGGGGAATTTGCGGCGCGCCATCGCCCAGGCGAGCGGAACGCCAAACAGCACCGTCACCAACGTGGCGACGGCGGCGATCCGAACCGACAACGCACTGGCGGCCCACAGCTCACTCACGGCGTGGCCGGCTTGGCAGGGGCGGCCGGCGCGGGATCGGTTGGGATCGAGAACCCTTTGGCCCGCATCACGGCAACGGCCTTTTCAGACATCAGGTAATCCAGGAAATGCCCGGCCGCGTCGCCGTGCTCGGTTTTGCTCAGAACAGCGGCGGGATAAATGATCGCCTCATGCGTGGCGGCATCGGCGGTGGCGACGATAGTCACCTTGTCGCCGGATTCCTTCGCGTCGGTTCGATAGACGATCCCCGCCTGCACTTCGCCACGTTCCACGTACGCCAGCACCTGCCGCACGTTCGCCCCGAAGACGATTTTGCCCTTCACGGCATCGTCCAGCTTCAGGGCCTTCAGCGTCTGGGCCGCGTATTGGCCGGCCGGAACGGTCTTGGGCTCGCCGACGGCGATTTTCGCGACAGCGTCTTTCTTCAGATCGTCAAAGCCGCCCACCGCCCCCCCCTTGACGGCGGCGGCCGGGACGATCAGCACCAGTTCATTGCCGGCAACGAGGTGCCGCGTTTCGACGTCCAGCAGGCCGTCCTTGACCAGGTCATCAAACTGCTTTTTGGCGGCCGAGACGAAGGCGTCCATTGGGGCACCGCTCTTGATCTGGGCCGCCACCTGGCCAGAAGAGCCGAAGACGAATTCCACCGTCTCGCCGGTATCCGCCTTGTACAGCGTGGCGATCTCGCCGAAGGCCTCCTTCAGGCTGACCGCCGCCCCGACCCGGATGGAATCGGCCCGGGCAGTAGGCACGCCGAGCAAAACAGCCGATAGAACCACCAGTCGGATCAACGCGTGCTTCATCACCGTAGTATACGCAACAACACAGCGACCGGAAATCGCCCAACTTCAGGCATAAATTGACCCGGCCTGCCGAGGCCAATACGATTCATCGGACGCCCAAATGAAGTGCGAAAACTGTAACAATCCCGCTACCGTTCATCTGACCGAAATCAAAGCCGGTAAAAAGATCGAAAAGCACCTGTGCGAGTCCTGCGCCGCCGCCCTGGAAGGGATCGGCAACGCAAAAGGCCACACCCCGATCAATGAGCTGCTGACGAATTTCGTCATGGCCCAGTCCGGCGGCGCGCTTAAAGAGCAGACGTCGACCTGCGAAACCTGCGGCATCACTTGGGCCGAATTCCGCCAGAGCGGCGTGCTCGGGTGTGCCAACGACTACCGCACGTTCGAGAAGGAACTCGCCCCGCTCATCCAGCGTGCCCACGAAGGCGCGACGCATCACGTCGGCAAAGTGCCCACCCGCCGGGGCAGCACCACGCTGGCCCCGAAGCGACGCGTCGATACCGACAAATTGAAGAAAGACCTGCAGCGCGCCATCGAGGCTGAGGATTACGAACGCGCCGCCAAACTACGCGACCAGATTCGCACGGCTGAAAACGCTTAATCGCGAGAACGCTTAACGAGACTGCCGAAAAGGAACACGTCATCGCCGACCGCAAGTCCAACATGAAGCTCAACGACCTCACCTCCCGCGCCGGAGAATGGCTTCGCGGCAATGGCCCGATGAGCGAAGTCGTGATTTCCTCGCGGATCCGCCTCGCCCGCAATGTGGCCGGGCATAACTTCCTCTCGCGCTGCAGCCGCGCGCAGCGAAACAGCCTCGAAACCAAAATCCGCACCGCCCTGCTGGCCGAGACCGATCAATTCGCCAAAGGCCTGTTCTATGTCGATCTCGCAGATGCCCCGGAGATCGATCGCCAGTTGCTCGTCGAGCGCCATCTGATCAGTAAGCCGCATGCCACCGCAGAAGGCGCTCGCGGCGTGGCCGTCGGGGAAGAAGAATCCGTCAGCGTGATGGTGAATGAAGAAGACCACCTCCGCATCCAGGTCCTCAAAAGCGGCCTGCAGCTCGAAGAAGCCTGGGAGCAGATTAACCAGATCGACGACGTGCTGGAAAGCCAGCTCGATTTCGCCTTCCACCCGCGTTTCGGCTATCTGACCGCCTGCCCCACCAACGTCGGCACCGGCATCCGCGTCAGCGTGATGCTGCACCTGCCGGCCCTGAAATTGACGGGCGAGATCGAAAAGGTCTTCCGCGCCGCCAAGGACATGAAGCTCGCCGTCCGCGGCCTCTACGGCGAAGGCACGGAAGCCACCGGCGACTTCTACCAGATCAGCAACCAGACCACGCTCGGCAAGGTCGAAGAAGACATCATTCAGGACTTCAAGCACGTCGTGATCCCGAAGATCATCGACTACGAGCACCACGCCCGCCGCACGCTGCTGAATGAACGGCTGACTGCTCTCGACGACAAAGTCCACCGCGCCTACGGCGTGCTCCGCGCCGCCCGTATGATCACCAGCGAAGAGGTGCTGCTGATGCTCAGCCACCTTCGCATGGGCGTAAACCTCGGCCGCCTGCAGGGCATCGAGATCCGCACGATCAATGAAATGCTCCTGATGAGCCAACCCGCCCACCTGCAGAAGCTGATGGGGAAAAAGCTGGAAGGCGACGCACGGCGTGCGGCGCGGGCGGACTTCATCCGCAAAAAGCTCGGCGTCGCGTAAACCGCCCAGCTTAAGCCGCCAGCAATCTTAAGCATTTCCCCTCGCATGAATTCCGTAGCGGGTGTTGTCTGACACGAGTACCGTGGACGGCTTCACCAAGGGGACTCCGTGCAACAATCCGTTTTCATTCGATCGCTTACGATCGCTGTTTTGTCGGCCGCTTCAGTCGCGTCGGCAATCGGGACGATTTCCAGCGGCTCGGCCACGTTCAGCCTGCTCGCTTCGCCCGGCGGGCAGCGATTGACGGACTTCCGCCCCCTCGGCATCGCCACCGGCAACCAGATCAATGAAGACTTTTGGGCCTTCAATCCTTTCTTCAGCGGCACCAGCCTCTTCAGCATCACCAGCGAAAGCTATGTCGGCAATACGGCCACCATCGGCATCGATACCGGCGGCAACTCGCCGGGCACGCTCACCTACCAACTCACCACCACGCCCACGGCCGTGACGCTCACGTCCACACTGACGATCATGCTCGGGAGCACCAGCGTCGGAGCGGCCAAGCTCTATCACTACACGGATATTGATGCCGGCGGCATCACGAACAATAGCGCCGTCCTGCTCTCCGCCAACCGCATGCGCGCTACCGGCGGCACGGGCACCGTCGATTACAGCGCTATCGCCTCCAGCGATTACCAAGGCGGCCTCGCCGCCGCCGTCCGCAACACCGTCCTCGCCAGCCCGTCGCAAACGCTCACCAACACCGGCCTGCCGTTCGCCTCGGGCAACTTCACCGGCGCGTACGAATGGGATTTCCCAATGACCCAAGGCGTGCCGGTCACCCACACAATCAGCTACGTCGTCGCCATCCCCGAACCGGCGACGCTTGCCGGCCTCGCGACGGTCGGCATCATCGTCTTGCGCCGCCGGCCATCCGCCCACTAGCAAAATGGTTGGCTGGGGCGATTAAGTGAGAACGGCTAACTGGCCCCGGCAGTAATCTCCATATAATTTCTGGCGCTATGTTCATTGCCGAAGCAACGCCTGCATCGAACCTGACTGACATCATTGTGCCATTTGTTCCATGGCTGATCGTGTTTGTAGTGGTGCTCGGCGTCATGATTCCGCTTCAGCGGAAGCGTCAACAAAAGGTCGGCAATTATCTGGAGCGGATGCGGCAGCACATGGATGCGGTCGAACGAAAGCTCGACCGTCTCATTGAATTAAACGAGCGGCCGATCGGCAGATAGCCGACTGGCCAACTCGAGGTAACATTTCCGCTATGCCGAACGATTCTGTGTCACTC
>JAQGHK010000188.1 GCA_028288875.1 Phycisphaerales bacterium
GCGCGGGCGAGTCGACTATGCCAGCGGCCTTTGGTGAGCAGGTGCACGGGCATAGCGTATGCCGGGCGATGGCAGCGGCGAAATGGGGTGCGGAAAACGCCGGCTTGCCTTGCATGGGGCACTGGCCGCTCTTAGACTCGCCCGCCGCCTTGCCCGCGGCCCACGGACTGGGCCATTTGGCCGGGCGTTTTGATATGACCGAACTGCACAACGCACTTCCAACGGCACTTCATCCGGCCCTTCAGATGGTGCCTGCCGCATTGAACCTCCTCGCCGTCTCGTCCGAGCCGCGGATGAGCGAGTCGGTGATCGCGCCCCCGTTTACGCCCGCATTAATCATTGGCCTGTGCGTGGCCGCGGGCTTGGCGACGTGGCTGGCGCTGCCGGGCAAGTGGGAAATCGCGATTCGCCGCATTGGCGCGCTGGTTTTGGGGGCGATCGGCCTGATCGGGGCGGCGTTGATGGTGCGGTGGACCGTCGATATGGGCGGCATGAGCGTCTATTTCTGGCTCTTTTCCGCCGTCGCCCTGTTCGCCAGCGTGCGGGTCATCACCCACAACAAGCCGGTCTATTCGGCCCTCTACTTCGTGCTGACGGTGTTCGCCACGGGCGGCCTGTTCGTGCTGCTGTGGGCTGAGTTCATTGCCGCGGCCTTGGTGCTGATCTACGCCGGCGCCATCCTTATTACTTATGTGTTCGTGATCATGCTGGCCAGCGAAAGCCTGACCGGCGGCACGGGCGATTCGGCCACCCTCGTCAGCGAGCACGACGGCAACAGCCGCGACCCGTTTTTGGCGGCCCTCACCGGCTTTGCCGTCACCGGGCTGCTGATTTACGTGTTGTTTGATAAATCAGCGGCGCTGGATCGGCACGACTCGCCGCAAGCGCTGATCGCCGACGGCCAGGTCGATTGGTCGAAACCCATGTGGTCGAGTACGCAGGTGGACAATGTTTTTGAACGCCGCGACGACAAACTGAGTCCCGTTGGGCCCGAAGTCAGCACGGCGGCCGCGGCACCCGATCTCGGTTCCGCTCAAATGCTCGGTCAGGAACTAATTGAAAATCAAGCACTTAACGTCCAGCTCGCCGGCGTGATTCTGACCGTCGCGATGGTGGGGGCGATTACCCTCGCCCGTCGCCGTGTTATCGTCGCGACCCCCATCGGCGGGCATGAGATGCTCAGCACGCCGGCGACGCCGGTGGATGACAACCCGCACTCGATCGCCGTGTACGGCACGGATAACCCGCGGCACAAGGCGTACCCGGAGACCTAAGCACAGTGCCTGACGTATTCACTAAAATCGCCCTCCAGCACTACTTAGTGGTCGGCACGATCATGTTCGGCGTGGGCCTGATTGGGTTCATGTGCCGGCGGAACCTGATCATCATGTTCCTCTGCTCGGAACTGATGTTCCAAGGCGTCGCGATCCACTTCGTGGCGTTCGGTGCGTACTGGCACAAGCTGTCGGGCCAGGCCTTTGTGATCTTCATCCTCGCCCTGGCGGCCGCGGAAGCGGCGTTGGCGTTGGCGATTATCGTGCTCTTGTTCCGTCAGAAACAGACGGTGGATTCGCAGGCCTTCCGCGAACTTCGCGGATGATTGGGATCATGGGAACACAAGATTTCACCACGGAGACACAGAGGCACGGAGAAGAAAACGGCATCGGCTCGTTTTCTCCGTGTCTCCGTGCCTCCGCGGTGAATCTGCTCTGCGATTCGGTTCGGGTTTAACGCATGAACTTCGTCATCGCTCACAGCTATCTGATCCCGCTCCTGCCGCTGCTAGGGGCGATCGTCGCCGGTTTGTTCGGCGCGAAGGTGCTTAAGGGCGCGTCGCATTGGCCGATTTGGCTGGGCGTTGGGGCGGCGGCGGTGATGTCGTTGACATTGCTGGTGGGGCTACTGGGGCGCCAAGATGTCGTGCTCGTAGGCGGTGCGGAACATGCAGCCGCCGAAGCGGCGCACGCTATCGATTCCGCGGCCGGCTTCCCGCTGGCTCATGTAAGTCACTGGTTCGATTGGATCGTTGCCGGCGATGACACCGGCGCGAAGTTCAATGCCTCGGCCGGCGCGTTTATTGATCCGCTGACGGCGGTCATGCTGTCGGTCGTTTGCGGCATCGGTTTCCTGATTACGGTCTTCGCGGCCGGGTACATGAAGGGCGAAGCCGGGTACTTCCGGTTTTTCGCTTACCTCGGTCTGTTCATCTTCGCGATGACCTGCCTAGTGCTCGGCGACAACTTGGTCATGCTCTACCTCGGCTGGGAAGGCGTGGGCGTTTGCTCGTACCTGCTCGTCGGCTACTACTACGACAAGCCCTCGGCCCGCGAGGCGGCGAAGAAGGCGTTCATCGTCAATCGCGTGGGCGACTTCGGCTTTGCTCTGGGCATCTTCCTGGTGTTCTACGCGTTCGGCACGATTAGCTACTTCGGCGATGGACCTGGTTTGGTGGGGCCGGCGTTCCACAAGGGCTTCATTGAGATGGCCCTGAACCCGAGCCAATACGTACCGATCGGCCGGCTGTGGGCGCTGGAATGGATTCTGTTCTGTCTGATGCTCGGCGCATTCGGCAAATCGGCCCAGTTCCCGCTGTACGTCTGGCTGCCCGACGCCATGGAAGGCCCGACGCCCGTGTCGGCGCTGATCCACGCCGCCACCATGGTGACCGCCGGCGTTTACATGATCGCTCGGCTGTCCACTCTGTTTGTACCGCACCACGCGGCGATGGTGACGATCGCCGTCGTCGGCGCATTCACCGCATTGTTCGCTGGTTCGATCGCACTGAAGCAGAACGATCTGAAGAAGGTCTTCGCTTACTCCACCGTCAGCCAGCTCGGTTACATGTTCGTGGCCGTCGCGGTGCTGAACCCGGTGGCCGCGGTGTTCCACCTCGTCACGCACGCGTTCTTCAAAGCACTTCTGTTCCTCAGCAGCGGCGTGGTGATGCATGCCACGGGCGGCGAGCTGGACCTTCGCAAGATGAGCGGCATGAAGAAGGTGCTGCCGAAGACCAACATTCTGATGCTGATCGGCTGTCTGGCGCTGGCGGGCTTCCCGCTGCTGGCCGGGTTCTGGTCGAAGGATGAGATCGTCTCGGCCGCCAGCGGCAAGAGCACCGTCCTCTGGATGGTGATGCTGCTGACGTCGCTTCTCACGGCTTACTATACGTTCCGCCTCTACTTCCGAGTCTTCCAAGGCCCGGAACTGGTTCCGCACGGCGAGCACGGGCATGGCCATGCTCATGATGCCGAGGAAGCTCACGCTCACGCGGATCACCATCACAATCACGAGCCGTTCATCATGATCGCGCCCTTGGCGATCCTGGCGATTGGCGCGTTGTTCGCCGGCATCATCAATCTGCCGTTCGGCGCCGGCGTATCGGCGCATTCGCTGGGGCATTTCCTCAGCCAAAGCCCGTCCTTCGCCTATGGCTACGCCGCCGCGGAACAGACTTACCACGGTGGGCAGGAAGTCGACGCCGCCGGTTTCGGACAGGCGTCACAGGAAGCGCTCAGCGTGACGCCGCTGGTCGTCGGCGGCGTGGTGGCGTTGCTCGGCATCGCGATGGCGTACGCCCTGCACCTTCAGAACCGCAAGAAGGGCGACCAGCTGGCCGTCAGCCTCGCGCCGATCGGGCACGCGATGGAACGCAAATACTGGATCGACGAACTGTTCCAGGGCGCGATCGTCGAGCCGTTGCGGGCCTTCGGCAAAGTGTTCCTGGCGATCGATAAATATGTCGTGGATGGCGCGGTGGCGATGGTCGCCTTCGTGCCGCAGGTGACAGGGTTCGGTCTCAAGCTCGCCACCCAGCGCGGCTATCTGCAGGGCTATGCCCTGGGGATGCTGATGGGCGTGGCCGTGATTCTGCTGTGGGTGTTCGCTTAAACCAATTGTCATGCCCCCAGTTCAAATCAATTCTCAGTCGGCTCCGCTGTTCCTGATCGTGTTGATCCCATTCCTTGGGGCCGCCTTCGCAGCGATGATGAGCGTGAAGATGGCACGCCTTTGGGCGTTGATCATTGCGTTCTGCACCTTTGTTTTTTCGCTCCTCATTGCGATTCACGCCGGTGACGCGTCGCCGGCGCAGTGGGGAATGGATGCCGGGAATACGCTGTCGGTTGGCCAAATCGGCTTCAGCGTAAGGCTCTCGTGCGATGGCATCAGCGCGTGGCTGACCGTGCTGACGACGCTGCTGATGCCGCTGGTGATTTTCAGCGTCAGCGCCAAGGTCGATGAAGGGCCGAATGCCCGCTGGTTCTACGCCTGGATGCTGGTGTTGCTGGGCAGCCTGATCGGCTGCTTCGTGGCCGGCGATGCGCTGCTGTTTTACTTCTTCTTCGAACTCACACTCGTCCCGTGCCTGATCCTGATGGGCATCTGGGGCGGGGCGGATCGTGTTCGCGCGGCCACCAAGTTCTTTATCTACACCTTCGCCGGCTCAGTCTTCATGCTGATCGGCCTGGTCTATCTCGGTGCCAAGGCCGGCACGTTTGAGATCAGCAAGATGATCGAAGTGGCCCAGAACCCGGCGGTCATCTCCAGCTGTGCCCGCGCCTGGATCGCCGCATCACTGGTGGCCGGCTTCCTCGTGAAAACGCCGGTTTTCCCGCTCCATACCTGGCAGGCGCTGACGTATTCCGATGCGCCCGTCAGCCTCACCGTGGTGATGGCCGCGATCATGAGCAAGCTGGGCACGTACGGCCTTCTGCGGTTCGTGCTGCCGATGGGCTTTGTCGGCGCGGGACCGTCGCACGTCACCAACTGGATTATCGTCCTCTGCCTGATCAGCGTCGTGTACGGCGGGCTGATCGCCTGGGTGCAGAAAGACATGGCCCGGATCATGGCGTTCAGCTCCGTGTCGCACTTGGGCGTCTGCGTGCTGGCGATCTTCGCCTCCTCCACGCTCAGCCTGCAGGGCGCGGTGATGTACATGCTGGCCCACGGGCTATCGACGGCCGCGCTGTTCTTCCTGATCGGGATGATCCACGAGCGCACCGGCACCCGCGATATCACGGAAATCTCCGGCCTGTTCAAATCGATGCCGATCGCCGGCACGCTGCTGGTCGCCTTCACGATGGCCAGCATCGGCCTGCCGCTGACCAGCGGGTTTGTCGGCGAGTTCCTCAGCCTGCAGGGCATCATCAGCAGCAACACCATCGACTCCGCCTTTGCCGGCTGCGGCGGCCACGGTCTTTTGATCGGGGCGATCGCCAGCACGGGCATCATTCTCGGCGCGATTTACATGCTGAATATGGTTGCCAAGATCGGCTTCGGCCCGGAAAAAGCTCCGGCGGGCGCGGTTTTGAAAGACCTGAACGGCGGCGACTTGGCCGTGCTGGCACCGATCGCCGTTGCTGTGCTGCTCCTGGGAATTATGCCGACGCCGGTGATGGATTCTTTCAAGCGGGACGTGTCGCTGTTGAAGGCGCCGGTGACCCGGGCCGACGTATCGACCGGGCCGCAGCAGAGTGAAGACGCAGTTTTTGAAGCCAAGTAAGGCATGCCAAGGCGTGCGATGACGGTCTCGACAGACAGGGTTTGATATGTCGCTCGTGAACACCATGCTGCCCGCCCTCATCCTGCTGATCGCAGCCGGCCTGCTGTTCGTGGTCGGTGCGTCGAAGCTGGCCGCGGCGCGGAAGATCGCGCCGGTGATCGCACTGTTCGCGCTGATCGCGGCGGCCATCGCGGCGATCGTTTCAACGCCGGGCGGTTCAGGTGGGTCCATCGTGTTGGACCAGCTTGGGAAGTACGTTAACGAAATTGCCTGCAGTTCGTCCGTTCTCTTCGTACTTTTAGCTTGGCCGAGCGCGAAGGACGGGTCTTCCAATCGTTCGATCAGCTTCGGCACGGAAACCGGCGAGTATTTCGCGCTACTGCTGGTGGCCGTCGCGGGCGTCTGCATCGTGGGCTCGGCCCATTCGTTGCCGACGCTGTTCCTTGGCTTTGAAGTCGCGAGTATTCCGACGTACATCATGGTCACCATGAGCCGCCCGCAGGAAGCGGCGCAGGAAGCGGGGGTCAAATACTTCTTCCTTGGTGCGGCCAGCTCGGCCGTGCTGCTGCTGGGCGTGGCCTACCTGTTTGGTGCGACCGGCGAAGTGCAGTTCGATCGAATCATCACGGCGCTTCAGCCCATCTTCAACGGCGCGACCGGCCCGACGTTCACGGCCATCCCGACTCAAGTCACGCTGGCCCTGGTGCTGATGGTGCTCGGCCTGAGCTTCAAGCTCGCCGCCGTGCCGCTGCACTTTTACGCCGGCGATGTCTATCAAGGCGCGGCCACCCCGGTGACGGCGGCCATCAGCTTCATCCCGAAAATCACGGCCCTTGTCGCCATCCTCAAAGTGCTTCACGTCGCCGGCGGCGGCACCTGGACGTTTGACCCAAAAATCCTTCGCCTGATCTGGATCATGGCCGTGCTGACGATGACCGTTGGCAATGTGCTGGCGCTGTGGCAGTTCAATGTGAAGCGGACGCTGGCGTACAGCTCGGTCGCTCACAGCGGCTACATTCTGGTCGGTGTGGCTGCCGTGGTGATGGCGACCGACGCCGGCCTGCGGGCCGACGCTCTGGCGAGCGTCGCCTTCTACGTCACCGCATACGGCATCATGAACGTCGCTGCGTTCGGCGTGCTGCAGTTGCTGCCCGCCCGCATCGACGCCCCAGCCACCACGGCCGAAACCTACGAAGACATCACCGGCGCGGGCCTGAAGTTCCCGGCGCTCGGCCTGGCGATGACGATCGGTTGCCTCAGCCTCATCGGCGTGCCGGCCACCGTCGGCTTCTTCGGCAAGCTCTATATCCTTCGCCCCGCGATTCAGAGCGGCGACAAGATGCTGCTGTGGCTGGCCGTGATCACGATGGTCAACGCCGCCATCAGCGCGGGTTACTACCTGAAGATCGTTGCCGCGATGTGGACCGCCTCCGATCAGGAAGAGCCGCTCTACGCGGTGCCGGCCGAGCGTTCGCTGCCGATCCGTGCGGCCGTCACGCTGTCAACGGTCGCGATCCTACTGCTGGGCATCGTGCTGCCGCTGGTGGCCCAGCTGTTCCAGCAAAGCTGGACGGCCGGCATGACGCTGACCGGGCACTAAGCTTCCCCAATCGAACACCTGAAAACGCCACGGCATCTCGCCGTGGCGTTTTCGTTCGGCGCGAACGCTCGCTCCTGTATCAGAATCGCACCGCTCTGTTTCGTTTTCCCGTCATTAAGCCCGGTCGTCGCCACGAACGCTCCAGTG
>JAQGHK010000217.1 GCA_028288875.1 Phycisphaerales bacterium
ACGACTTCCTCAAGGTCAAATATTTCCAGTCGAATTATGAACAGAGCACCGGCGATGTCGACTTTCATCACCGGTTCAAAACCGCCGATCGCAATGAAGTCACCTGGGGCGTCGGCTATCGGTTGACGCACAGCGATATTCATGACTCGCCGCTGCTGTCCGCGTCGCCGTCGATCAAAAACGACAGCCTGTACAGCGCATTCATTCAAGACACCTACGCGCTCTCACCGGAACGCTGGTTCCTGACGCTCGGCACGAAGGTGGAGCACAACGATTACACCGGCTTTGAAGTGCAGCCGAGCGCCCGGCTGATGTGGACGCCGAACAAGACGAACACGGTCTGGACGGCAGTCTCCTACGCTGTTCACACACCGAACCGTGTCGGCACGGATCTGACCGCTAATCTGGGCACGACGCAGGTTCCCGTCGGCAACGGCCAGACAGCGCCCGCCACGGTTGAGCTTGAAAACAACCCCGGCTTGGAGTCGGAGCAGTTGACGGCTTATGAGCTCGGCTATCGCGTCGAGCCGGTGGCCGGGCTCTCGTTCGATACGGCGCTGTTCTACAACAACTACAAGAACCTCCACTCGTTCACCCCGCAGGCACCGCAGGTGGGGTCCACCATCATCATCCCCGTCGCCACCGGCAATGACATCTCCGCCGACACCTGGGGCGGCGAAATCTCATCCACGCTTCAAGTGACGAGCGACTGGCGATTGACCGGGTCGTACTCGCTACTGGAAACGACCGTCGTGAACCGCAACAGCCCTTCGGGCGGCGGCCTGAATACCGACAGCAACTCGGCCCCGCAGCACCAGGCGCAGTTGCGGTCGTACTGGGATATGGCTCGGAATATGGAACTGAACGCCGGCGTGTACTACGTGGGCGCGGTGGGCGCCTACGACGTGCCGGCTTACATCTCGTCCGACATCAACTTTGTGTGGCGCCCGAAGGAAGGCATGACCTTCACCGCGGGTGTGATGAACCTGTTCGACAATCATCACCCCGAGTTTGATATCGCGGGCGGGCAAGGCATCGGCGATGAGTTGCCTCGTACGCTTTACGCCCAGCTTACATATCAGTTCTAAGCACAACTCGCGGTTCACGATGCAGACCGGATGGTCCAGTATGAAGAAGTTTCCAAAACATGTTCGATCGCGCCTCACGAAGGCTGCCATCGCCGTCGGCGTGCTGATGAACGGCGTGGCGGCACGCGGCGATGACCCCACGCGCGAGCGTCAGGTCGAGGCCGCATTTATCTATAACTTCACCCAGTTCATTGAATGGCCGAAGGACGCGTTCGGCGTCGACACGGCCCCATTTGTCATCGGGGTGCTAGGACGCGATCCGTTCGACGGCCTGTTGGCCCGGGCGATGGCAGGAAAGAAAGTCGGCTCTCATTCCGTTCAGGTCGTCTACTTCCGCATCGCCGCAGATGTCAGCGCGGTCAATCTGCTATACGTCCCCACCAGTGAGGATGAACACGCCGGCGACGTTGTTGCCCGCCTCAGCGACAGCCCCATGCTGACAATCGGCCAAAGTGAATTCTTCCTGGCGGCGAACGGCGGGATCCGGCTGTACACCGAGGACCGCCGGATGCGGTTTCAGATCAATCTCCGCGCCACCGACCGAGCCCGACTAAAGATCAGCTCCAAGCTCCTCAATCTCGCGAAAATCTACGGCAAATAAGGCTCACTCATGTCACTCATCCGAAACCTGTCGATCCGCCAGAAGCTCCTGCTGATCACCGTCATCACCAGCGGGCTCGCGCTGGTGCTGGCCTGCGGTTCATTCGCGACGTACGACTATTTCAATTTCAAGCGCACCATCCTGAGCGAATTAACGACGTCGGCCGACGTCATTGGGTTCAACAGCGTCGCGGCGATCAAGTTCTCTGATAAGGACGCGGCACAGGAAGCGTTGTCTTCACTGCGCGTCGATTCCAGCATCGTCAGCGCCTGCATTGAGGACGCGAATGGACAGGAGCTGGCGGCCTATCACCGCACTAGCGACGCCGAGCCGGGTTGGGTTGATCAGACGCCGGTCAATGAGTCGGTTTTTCGTGATGATAGCGTTGTCATCGCGATGCCGATCCAGTTTGAAGGCAAGCCGATCGGTTCGATCCGCATTCGCTCGAACTTGGACCGACTACACGAGCGGCTGAACAGCTATGGCATCATGCTGATCGCAGTGCTGTCGGCCGGCCTGGCGGTGGCGCTAATCGCGATCCGGCTCATGCAACGGCTGATTTCCGGCCCGATCGTCGACATCACGGCCACCGCACGCGGGATCACCGAAAGTAAAAATTATGCCGCTCGCGCCGTGAAGCAAGGCAACGACGAACTCGGCACGATGGTCGACTGCTTCAATGACATGCTTCAGCAGATCCAGCAGCGTGATGCGCAACTGACGCTGCACAAAGATCACCTCGAAGAACTCGTCACCAACCGCACGGCCGAGCTTTCGACGGCCAAGGACAAGGCCGAGGAAGCCAACCGGGCCAAGAGCAACTTCCTTGCAAACATGAGCCATGAAATCCGCACACCGATGAACGCGATCATCGGTTTGTCCCATCTGGCTCTGCGCACCAACCCCGACGATCGCCAGCGCGACTATCTGCAGAAGATCCAGTCGTCGGCGCAGTCGCTGCTGGGCG
>JAQGHK010000221.1 GCA_028288875.1 Phycisphaerales bacterium
CATTCGCATCTGGATCTCGGCAATTTCGTGCTCGATATGCTCGGCGAGCGCTTCGCCATGGACCTTGGGGCGGATAATTACGATTTGCCCGGTTACTTAGGCCCGCGCCGCGCCGACTACCTTCGCAGCAGCACGCCCGGTCATAACACGCTGAGTATCGGCGACGCCAGCCAACCCGGCGATGCCGAATCAACATCGACGCTCACGCCCGATGGCAAGTCCGCCAAGATCGATATGACCGAAGCCTACCCTGGCGCGAGATCCGTCGTGCGAACGGTCGAACTTGCGGACGGTCAAGTGACGATCACCGACGCAATTCGGGTGAAACGCGATGCCACCTTCATCTGGAACCTGCATACGCCTGCGAAAGTCACGCCTACACGCGGCGGCGCGGTGCTTGAACTGAATGGAAAACAGGTGTCGCTGAGCGTCGTCGAACCACGTGACGCAAAGGTGACGGTCGAGGCCGATGAAACACGGCCGCCGGAACTTCCGGTGCAGGGAAGCACGCACATGCAGCTTCGGGTGAAGGTTCAAGACGAAGCAACAATCGTCGTGCGGTTTCAGCCGCTAGCGGCCTCAAAGCGTGAACGTAAATTATAACCGCGGCAGCGCGCGGTCGATGCGGACGTAGACTTCCGTATGGACGTTCTCGTCATCGACATCGGCGGCTCGCACATCAAGCTCTATTCGGAAGGAGATCGCCCGACGAAGTTTGATTCGGGCCCCGATCTCACACCGGCAGAGCTGGTGAAAAAGGCCGTCGAAGCGACGAAGGATTGGCATTACGACGCGGTTTCCATCGGTTATCCCGGGCGCGTGGGTCATAAGGGCATCGTTGAAGAGCCTGGCAACCTGGGCCAAGGTTGGGTCGGGTATGACTTTGAGGCGGCGTTTCACCGGCGTGTTCGATTAGTGAATGATGCCGCGTTGCAGGCGCTCGGCGCGTACGACGGTGGCCGCATGCTGTTTCTCGGTTTGGGTACCGGGCTCGGATCGGCATTGATTGCGGACCGCGTAATCCTTCCACTTGAACTGGGTTGCCTGCCCTATTGCGGCGAGACCATGGCCGACCGCCTGGGCAAAGACGGCCTCGCCCGCGACGGCGAAGCCGTGTGGCTCAAATCGGTCGCGGAAATCGTCGATCACTTGCGGATCGCATTTAACGCAGACCATGTCGTTCTGGGCGGCGGAAACGTCGAGCGTATCAAAAGCCTGCCCCCGCACACCCGGCGTGGCGGCAATGACGACGCCTTCCACGGCGGCAACCGCCTTTGGGAGGAAGAAGTCGAACACCATGATCGCCCGCCATCGGGCGTGTGGCGGGTGGTGCCGTAAGTCGACTATCATGCGGTATGCCCTACCTCGCTCTCGCCACCGATTATGATGGAACGATTGCCCACGACGGCGCCGTCGACGAACCCACGCTGAACGCGCTTCGACGGCTGAAGGCGAGCGGCGTCAAGCTAATCCTTGTCACCGGCCGTGAGCTGAGCGGCATGTTCGATGTGCTGCCGGATCACCTAGAACTGTTTGACCTGATGGTGCTGGAGAACGGCGCGCTGATCTACGATCCCGCCAGTAAGAAGACGCGTCTTCTCGCGCCCGCCCCGCCGGGCCCGCTGGTGGAGCGGCTGCAGAAGCAGAACATCCCGATCTCCGTTGGGCACTCGGTCGTTGCCACCTATGAGCCGCACGGCCACGCCGTGTTTGACGCCGTGCGCGAGCTGCAACTGGAATGGCACGTGATTTTCAATAAGGGCTCGGTGATGTGCCTGCCCGCGGGCGTGACGAAAGCCACGGGCCTCGTACCGGCGTTGGAAGAGTTGGGTCTGACGCTCGACCAGACCGTGGCCATCGGCGACGCGGAAAATGATCATGCCATGCTGCAACAATCCGGCCTGGCGGTAGCCGTCGAGAATGCCTTGGACAGTGTGAAGGCCGACGCAGACTTTGTTACCGCCGGCGCGCGCGGCGTTGGTGCGGCCGAGCTGATTGATCGCTGGCTCTCGCAGGGGCTAGACGATATCGAGCGCAAACGAGCGCCGAAGCCGAGTTAGGCTTACGCGGCTTCGAGGGCGTCGTTCAGATTGACCGCGACGGGCTTCTTGCGGCGCATCAATAGCGTAGCGCCAAGTTGGCCGACGCCGACCAGCAGCATCGCAACGAACACCCATCGCAGCCCGTCGGAAACGGTTTGGCGGAACAGCGCGGTGGCCGCATCCGACATCGTGGCCGCCGTGTGCGGGTCGAGCGCCTTTTCTGGAGGAACGCCCATGTCGGACAGCTTCTGCAGATTCGGCTTCGCCAGGACATTGAAGCCCGCACCGAGCAGTCCGACGCCCATTGAGCCGCCGATCGTGCGGCAGAAGCTCACGGTGCTCGTCACGATCCCGCGCTGGTGGTAATCCACGGCATCCTGGGCCCCTAGCAAATAGGCCATCGAAGACGCCCCGAAACCAAAGCCTGTGAGCGCCAGGATCCCCGTCAGCGCCCATTGCGGCCACACGAGAAACGCGCCGGCCGTCAGGCCACTGAAGCCGATCAGGATCGCGGCGCATCCCATCAAGGCGACCTTGCGGAAGCCCCATCGAATCATCAGGGGCGCAATGAAAATATGGCACGTTGCCCACGTCAGCATCACCGGTGTGACCACCGTCGCCGCCGCACCGGCCCCACCGCCCCGACCGCCCTGGACGTAGAGCGGTACGAAGGTGTCGAGGGCCAGGAACATGCAGCCGAAAAACATCATCGCCAGAAAGTTCGGGCCGACCTCTCGCCGCAGAATTAGCGACGGCGGCAAGACCGGATTGATGGCGCG
>JAQGHK010000230.1 GCA_028288875.1 Phycisphaerales bacterium
CGATCACGGGGCGGTCGGAGGTGGCGGCCTACCAGACGATCGGCTTTCCAACCACCCAGCCGGCGGATCAGCATACGCCTATGTTCGTGTATCAAGCGGGGCGTCAAAAATGCACGGTGCGTTTCGACGGCAGCACGGATTAGTTGGTTGATTGAAACTAAGCAGTTTAAAGGGTTTTCGAGGTCGGAGTGCTTCGCTTGACGCTTCGTGCGCCGGCACTGCTGCTATTTTAAGCGCACGGCGCATTCACATAGAACGAGGCTGAGCAGGCTTGGAAGTTGCTGTCGAGTCGGTTTCGATCAGCACGCAGGTAGTGGTGGACCCGAGTCAGACGCCACGGCGCAAGCCCTAGACTCTTCGAATTTTAAACGCGGTACTCCGCGACGGGAGAATCCACGGCTCGCGCCGAGGCGTCTAAAAGTCACTGCAATTATCAAAGCGCCGCCAAATCCAGCAACTCTAGTTCATCCCCCAAACGGAAAACCCCACGAACCGGAGCTCGTGGGGTCGTTGGAGTCAGGATTGTAACTGCAGTAAACAGGCGGGCTTGGTGATCAAGACCCCCGGGCTACAGTGTCGTCCGGCCGACCGCCGGCCGGACGACAACGCCCGTGGGAACCAACCGCGCTCCATGATAATCAGGTGGCCGAAGCCACCCATCGTCACCACCGTGGCGACGACGAAAACCTCTGTTTCAAACTCGGTGCCAAAGCCAAAAACATTGAAGATTTTTTCACAATCCGCCGGGGCGAGCGAAAAACGATGGTTGGATCCGCTCGACATCCGCGGCAAGCGCTGAAGTTCTGTTGGAAGGGCGCGCAACGGAAACAATTGCGCGCAGTATCTAGGCAGGGCGGTGGGACCAAACTACCCAGTTTCCACTTTGCGCGGCAAATCAGCATTTTTCTGGGATGGCCGATGCCCGAAATGCTGCCGGCCTGCCCCTACGCTCGCCGTACTTGGCGCGTAAACTCAGCGATCCATGCGCAAGACCTTCTTCATCCTGGACGGCCACGCTCAGATCTATCGAGCGTACTTCGCCCCGTTTCGCGACCTCACCAGCCCCACCGGCGAGCCGACGAAAGGCACCTTTGTCTTCACGCAGATGCTGCTGAACCTCATCGAGCAGCGCAAGCCCGATTACCTGGCGATGGTGATCGACAGCAGTGATGAGACGGTGTTCCGCAAGGACATCTATCCGGACTACAAAGCGAACCGCGAGAAGCCTAAGGACGACTTCAAACCGCAGGCCGATCGGATCCTGCGGATCGTCCGGGATGCGGGCATTCCGATCTTCGTGAAGCCCGGGTTTGAGGCCGACGATCTGCTGGCCACCATGGCTAAGAACCTGTGCGACAAGGGCGTCGACACTTACCTCGTCAGCAAGGACAAGGACCTGCGCCAGGTGCTCTCCGACTGCGTCTTCATGTACGACCCGGCCACGAACGAAACGATCGACCCGATCAAGATGGAAGAAAAGTTGGGCTACGGCCCGCTGCAGGCGGTCGAAATCCAGAGCTTAATGGGGGACAAGATCGACAATGTCCCCGGCATCCCCGGCGTGGGTGAAAAGACGGCCCTGGAACTGATCCGGCAGTTCGGCACGGCCGATGAGGTCGTGCGGCGTGCCAGCGAAATCAAAAAGCCGAAGCTGCGGGAAAACGTTGAGAAATACGGCGCAGCGAATGTGCCCGTGGCCCGCTCGCTCGTCACGCTGAAAACCGATGTCGATTTTGATTTCAGCGCCGAGCAGTGTGCGTTCACCGGGCTGAATCAGGACGCGCTGCGGGTTCACCTCGCGGAATTAGGCTTCAAAAACCTCATCGCCAAGCTGGGTGGCCCCGCCCCTTCGCTTGCGCCATCGCCTGAGGCGAAAACGCAAGCGAAGTTCAAGCCCGCTTACGACCCGTTCGGAGCCGGTGGTTTATTCGGCAATCACGACCAGGTCGCCACCGTCAGCGACGATGTTCCGACGATGGAGACGTCCGCGAACCTCGCCTACAACTTGGTCGACACGGACGAAAAATTCGACGCCTTCCTCGCCGAGCTCAAGCAACAAAAAGCTTTCGCCGTCGACACCGAAACGGATGACCTTGGCGCGATGAAGAGCAACCTCGTCGGCCTGAGCTTCAGTTGGAAAGAGGGCACCGGCCATTACGTCCCGGTCATGGGCCCGGCCGGGTGCAGCGTGATGCACTGTGATAAGGTGCTGAACGCGCTCAAGTCGATTCTGGAAGACGAATCGATCGGCAAAGTTGGCCACAACATCAAGTATGACCAGCTCGTGCTTCGAAACGCGGGCATCACGCTGCGCGGGCTAAAGATGGACACGATGGTGGCGGCGTTTCTGATCGATTCCAGCCGCATGCAGTATGGCATCGACCGCCTGGCCGCCGACCTGCTGAACTTCCAGAAAATCCCCACCAGCGACCTGCTCGGCAAGGGCAAGGCCGCCATCTCGATGAACCTGGTGGAGCTGCGGAAGATCGCCAATTACGCCAGCGAAGACGTCGACGTCACGTGGCGGCTGTACGAACTGCTCGCCCCGAAGCTGGCCGCGGAAGCGACGCTGCAATGGCTCAGCGATACCGTGGAAACGCCGCTCGTTGACGTGCTGGCCGAGATGGAGTTCAACGGCATCGGGGTCGACCCGGCCGTGCTGAAAGAACAGAGCGACGTGCTGGCAGGGCGGATCGAAATCATCCGCGAGGACATTCACAAAGAGGCCGGCGGCGAGTTCAATATTGATTCGCCCAAGCAGCTCGAAAAGGTACTGTTCATCGACCTGAAACTACCCACGGCCAAGAAGACCAAGACCGGCTATAGCACTGACGTGCAAGTGCTGGAAAAGCTGGCGTTGCAGGCGCCGATCGCGCGGAAGATCCTCGATTATCGCAGCATGGTGAAGCTGAAAAACACGTACCTCGACAGCCTGACCGAGTACGTGAACAAGAAAACCGGCCGGATTCATACGAGCTTCAATCAGACGGGCGCGGCGACGGGGCGATTGTCGTCGAGTGATCCGAATCTGCAGAACATTCCGATCCGCACCGATGAAGGCCGACGCATCCGCCTGGCGTTCGTCCCCGGCGACCCGAAAACGCACGTACTGCTCACGGCCGACTACAGCCAGATTGAGCTGCGCCTGCTCGCCCACTTCACGCAGGAGCCCGGCCTGCTATCGGCGTTCAAGAACGATGAAGACATTCACAAAACCGTCGCGGCCGAGGTGTTCGGCGTGCCGCTGGCCGAGGTCACGCGGGAACAGCGCAACAGCGCCAAAACCGTCAACTTCGGCATCGTCTACGGCGTCACCGCGTTCGGCTTGAGTGCGCGCATCGAAGGCCTGAGCGTTGGCGATGCCAAGGGCATCATCGAGCGCTACCACGCCCGCTTCCCCGGCATCCAGACGTTCTTCGACAAGTGCGTCGAAGAAGCCAAATCCAAAGGCTTCGTCGAGACGATCCTCGGCCGCCGCCGGCCGATTCCGGACATCAATTCCGCCGTCATTAACATGCGGAACTACGCCGAGCGTGCCGCGATCAATAGCGTCGTCCAAGGCTCGGCCGCCGACCTGATCAAGGTGGCGATGGTGAACATCTATCGCAAGCTCACCAGCGAGAATCATCCGAGCAAGCTGCTGCTGCAGGTGCACGACGAACTGGTGTTCGAAACGCCGATCGGCCAAGAAGAGTCAGAGGCGGCATTCGTGCGCACCGAAATGAATGCGGCGTTATCCGACAAGCTCAGCGTGCCGCTCAAAGTGGAAGTCGGCTGGGCGAAGAACTGGCAGGAAGTGAAATAGCGTCCGGGTACAATGGGAAGCGATATGGAACTCGAAGAACCCACCTCCCAGTTCAAGCCGACGATCGATAAGCGGCTGCCGACGCCCGTGCCGCCGCCGGTGCGGCTGCTGGCGATTGCGGACATGCACCTGGCCGCCGTTGCGGGGCTGGAGAAGCAGTTGGATGAGTTTTATGTCGGGCAATTGAAGTTCGAGCGCGATACTGAGGACAAGGCGCACATCGCTTACGGCGCGGAAAAATTCCGGCTGGTGTTTGATGTGATCGAGTTGCCGTCCACGCGGCAGGACTATCGGCCGGTGATGGTGCAGATCTCGCACTTCCCGGATTTCATCGCCGGCCTGCACGAGCGGCAGATTGAATTCGAATGGCAGAAGGGCGTGGCCCCGGGAACCGAGACGGCGTTCCTGCAGGACCCGGCTGGGTTCTGGGTCAGCGTGGGGCCGATTCGCACGATCGCGTAATTCGCACAATCGCCTGAGTGGACTTACGATCGCCATCCCTTGTTTGCCGGCCGGCCCATCATCGGAATTCTTGGCGGGATCGGCTCGGGGAAGTCGTTCATCTCTGAATGTTTCGCCGAACTCGGCGCGTGCGTAATCAACGCCGACGCATTGGTTCACCTGGCCTATGCTCGCGACGACGTGAAGGCCACGCTGCGGCAGTGGTGGGGCGAAGCCGTCTTCAATGCGGACGGCACGGTGAACCGCCGGGCGATTGCGGCGAAGGTTTTCAATAATGATGCCGAGCGGGCGCGGTTGGAAGGGCTGACGCACCCGCTGGTGTATGCCGAGCGCGACCGGATTATGGAATCGCGCGCCGCCGACCCGGCCGTCACCGCGTTTGTGTGGGATACGCCGCTGCTGGTCGAAACCGGGGGGCATGTGCGGTGCGACGCACTGGTTTTC